>NZ_JAKTNS010000024.1:0-38757 GCF_022760915.1 Thermus thalpophilus
GGTCGTACACCTGTAGGTTGGGTGTGGTTTCCATCCCAAAATCCTAAGGCCAAGGGAGAGGGGTGCGGAATGTCGGATATAAGTCCATGCTCATATCTAAAAACGCTAAACTGCCGAACCCCGCCGCCCTACGGGTGTTCGTGGCTGTGGTGGAGGAAGGAGGTGTGGGGCGGGCAGCTTTGGCCCTGGGCATCACCCAGCCGGCGGTGAGCCAGTACCTGCGGGCCTTGGAAGACCACGTGGGCCACCCGCTCTTTGAGCGCCAGGGCCGGCACCTGGTCCTCTCTCGGGTGGGCCAGGCCCTCCTGCCCGAAGCCAGGCGGGTGGTGCAGGCGCTGGAGGAGTTTCAGCGAGTGTCCCAAGCCATGGGGCGGCTGGAACTGGGGGAGGTCACCTTGGGAGCCTCCACCACCATGGCCACCTACGTGGTCCCCATCTACTTGCAAAACTTCCACCAAGTCTACCCTGGCGTGCGGGTCCACGTGGAAAGTGGCTCCTCGGAGCGGCTCGCGGAGCGGCTCCGCATGGGAGAGCTAGAGCTTGCGGTGCTGGAGGGTGTGGAGCACTGGGACGGCTACGAACGCCACCTCTTTTACGAGGACGAGCTGGTGCTCATCGTTCCCCCAGACCACCCCTGGGCAGGGCGGGAGGCGGTGCCGCCCGAGTGGCTAAAGGGAGAAAGCCTTGTGGTGCGCAAGCCCGGGTCCATGACCTGGCGAGCCCTGGAACGGGCCTTTGAGCAAGCAGGCCTGGAGCTCAACCCTACCTTCTACACGGACAACAACGAGGTCACCAAACGCCTGGTGCTGGCGGGGGCGGGGGTGGGCATCGTGAGCCGGGTGGTGGTCCAGCCCAACCTCAAGGTGGGCAACCTCCGGGCCCTCCGCCTCGAGGAGCCCGTGGGGGAAATTCGCCGCTACTTCTGGCTGGTCCACCCCAAGGTGGTGTCCAACCCAGCGGCCCAAGCCCTCACGGAACTCCTGAAGGCCTGACCAGCCGGATGGCCAGGGCAAAGGCCACCACCATCAGCCCCAAAAGGCCAAGCTCGGCCAGCACCGCTATAAAAGCGGGGTCTTGCAGGTCAAATCGCTCCACCGCCTCGGCGGTGAGCACCAAGACCCTTCGCACCGCGGCGATGATGCCGATGATGAGAAAGGGCGTGGGCTCGAGGGTACCTTCTCGGGCAAAGCGCAAAAGCGTGTACAGGATCTCCGCCAGCATCAGAGCCAGGAGCACCCGGTCCAATAGACCCAAGGCCACCTCGCCATAGTCCCCAGCCACCAAGTGGTGAATCCCCTCCACAAGGGAAGACACCAGGAGAACCGCCGCCCCCCCGGCAATTAGGAAGCCGGCAAAGAGGTAAATGACGGTCTCCGTGGCCTGGAGGATGCGAAAAGCGTCCCGCTTCACCCCTTTAGTCTACGTCGTTTAGGTAGTCAAAATCTCCCTGTTCTTCCAAAAACCTTTTCATGGCATAAGGGGGACGCAGGGTAGCGGGGTCGGCCACAGGGCCTTCCATCCAGTGGGGCCGGGCCGTGGGCGGTGGGGCTTGGAAGCCGTAGAAGTAGTAAAGGGCCCAGTAGCCGTGCGCATCCTTCAGGATGACCGCATCGCCGTAGCCGTCTTCCAAAACCTTGACCGCCTTGGCCTTGGCCTCAGCGTAGGGCATTTCATCGTACTCCATACCCCCTCCTACTTGGACTCGTTGACAAAGACCGTGTAGCCGTGGCGTTCCAGCCACTGGACTTGGTCGTAGGGAGCGAGGAAGCTCTCTGGAGTGGGCCGCGGTCCTTCCACCCAGTCCGGCACTTCCTCCGGTTCAAGAGCCCGCCTGCCCCAAAGGCCAAAGAAGTAGTAAAGGGCGTAAAAGCCCCCCTCCCCTTCCAAAACCAACCCCTCCCCCACCCCATCCACCAGGACCCGCCGGGCCAAAGCCTCTGCCTCCCGGTAAGTTAGCTCCCGCACGGCACTTCCTCCAACACCTCAAAATCCGTGGTCAGGCGATCCTTGGCCTTGGGCCGGAAAACCTGGTTGGCAAAGCGCTGGTGTGTGGGGTGGTCCCTGTAAAACGGCACCACTTCCGCCCCCCGGAAGCGGAGGGAAAGCCAGTAGCGGTACCGCGTCCCGGGCGCTAAAGCCCGCCCGAAGGCCAGCCCGCAAACGCCTGGGATTTCCAGCAGAACCCGCCTTGCCTCTTCCACCATGGCCAAGACCTCCTCCTCATCCCCATCCCAGTTGAAAAGGATCAGATGCTCCACCATGCCGCCACCTCCTCCAGGTACAGGCGGTCTACCACCACCTTCTCCCCTTGCCGGGGCCCCTGAAGCACAGGGGCGGGCCGCCCAGGCTCCCCCAAGTGGGGCAGGAGGGCCGTGGCCCTGCGAAAGTTGTGGTCCCTGGTGTAGAAGCTGGGGGTAACCACCACGGGAAAGCCCGCTCCCACGCCCGCCTGGAGCCCGGGTTCCGAGTCTTCCAATACGATGCCCTCGGGCCCCTGCAATCCCAAGAGTTCACGGGCCAGCAAGAAGATGGCAGGGTAGGGCTTCTTGCGGGG
Source organism: Thermus thalpophilus (assembly GCF_022760915.1). Lineage (NCBI taxonomy): Bacteria > Thermotogati > Deinococcota > Deinococci > Thermales > Thermaceae > Thermus > Thermus thalpophilus. The sequence continues at coordinate 2,555 of NZ_JAKTNS010000024.1, forward strand.
AACCGCATCCCCAGCCAAAACCAGATCAAAAAAGGGGGAAAGGCCCGCGGCCTCCAGGAAAGTGGCGGCACCCTTGGGGTCCGTGGTGGTGCAAAGGGCCAAGGTCAGTCCCGCTTCCTTAGCCTCCGTCAGCACCCGTACCACCCCCGGCCGTAGGGCCACTTCCTTTTCCCACAAAAGCGACTGGTACACCTCGGTCTTGCGCCGATGGACTTCGGCGACGGTGCCCGCATCTAGCCGGGGGCAGTCCGGGCAAGCCTCGAGGGCCCGGGCTATCCGCTCTTTCCCCCCGGTAATCCGGAGGAGCCGGGCATAGGTGTCCTGGTCCCAATGGAGGGGAAGCCCCCTCTCTTGGAAAACCCGGTTGAAGGCCTCCCGATGGAGCTCCTCCGTTTCCGCCAAGGTCCCGTCTAGGTCCACCAAAAGCGCCCTAATCACCTTCCTCTCCTAAAGGCCGAAAACCATCCCCTCACCCCGCTGACCGAGGTAACGGGGCACCACGGAGTGCGTATCCACCTGGGCGCACTCCGCCACGTCGGTGCCCAACCCCACCCCTTCCAGGGCCTTGGCCGCCTCGGAAACCCGGAGCACCTCCAACGGGGGATGGGGGGCAAGCAAGAGCGCCATATGGGACCCATCCCCTTGCGGCGCAAACCCCAACTCACGTAAGCGCTGGCCGATAACCCCAGCGGTGTACAGGTCGTCCAGGGCCACACCCCCCTCCTTGCCCGCACACACCAGGTGAACCTCCCTCCCCCAAGCCCCGGCCCTCTGGGCCACCGCCCGGGCGTTCTGCAAGGAACCGAGGAAGATCTCCTCTGCCCCTAGCACCGCATGGGCAGCCCGGGTGCCGTTGGTGGTGGCCATAACTACCCTCTTCCCCCTGGCCTTATGGGCTTCCTGGGGGGAGTTTCCCAGCGTAAACCCTGGCGGCGGAAGCCCCCCCACTTCCCCCGCCAAGAGCTCTCCCGGCTTCCGCAAGCGCTTGGCCGCCTCCACCCCAAGAGCCAGGACCAAGGCCTCGGCCCCTTCTTTTAGGTAGAGGGCAGCGGTGGTGGTGGCACGGATGACGTCCACCACCACCACTACCCCTCGAGGAGGGGTCGGTGGGGGCAGGAGGTGAACGTGAAACTTCATAGCAACGCCAATAGCGCCTCCGCCACCCTTTCCGGGGTGAACCCAAGCCGCTCGTAGACCTCGGGGTAAGGGGCGCTGGCCCCGAAGCGGTCCAGGCCCACCACCTTGTGGGCGTAGCGCTCCCAGCCCAAGGAAGCCCCGGCCTCCACCGCCACCACGGGCAGACCTGGGGGAAGGACCTCCTTGCGGTAAGCCTCGGGTTGGGCTTCAAAAAGCTCAAAGGAGGGCAGGCTCACCACCCGCACCCCAACGCCCTGCTGCCCTAAAAGCTCCCTGGCCCTTAGGGCCAAGTGGACCTCGCTCCCCGTGGCCACGATGACCCCTTTGGGGTTCTCGGCATCCTCCAGAACGTACCCGCCCCGGAGAAGCCCCTTGGCCTTCTCGGGGGACAGGAGGGGCACCGCCTGCCGCGTGAGGACCAGGGCCGTGGGGCCTTCCTTGCGCCGCAAAGCCACCTGCCAGGCGTAGAAGGTCTCGTGGGCGTCGGCGGGGCGGATCACCCAAAGCCCCGGCATGGCCCGGAGGCTCATGAGGTGCTCTATGGGCTGGTGGGTGGGCCCGTCCTCCCCTAAGGCGATGGAGTCGTGGGTGTAGACGAAGATGGTGGGCGTCCCCATCAAGGCGGCCAGGCGCACGGCGGGGCGCATGTAATCGGAAAAGACGAGGAAAGTCCCCCCGTAGGCCCGAAAACCTCCGTGGAGGTTGAGCCCGTTCAGGATGGCCCCCATGCCGTGCTCCCGCACCCCAAAGCGCAGGTAGCGGCCCGTGGGGTTTTGCGGGGAGAAGTCCTCCATGCCCTGGGCCTTGGTGTTATTGGAAGGGGTGAGGTCGGCGCTACCCCCAACAAGCTCGGGCATACGGGGAGCGAGGAGGTCCAGGACCTTGCCGCTCGCCGCCCGGGTGGCCAGGGGCTTGTCAAAGGCGGGCGGTTCCTCCGGCAAGGGGGGAAGCTCCCCTTGAAGGCGGCGGCGAAGCTCTTGGTATAGCTCCGGGAAGGCCTTGGCGTAAGCCTCCAAGACCCGTTCCCAAGCCTCCTGCCAGGCCTTGCCCTGGGCGCGCATGTCCATGTGCTGGTAGACCTCCTCAGGCACCACGAAGGGGGGGTAGGGCCAGCCGAGGTTTTTGCGGGTGGCCTCCACCGCCTCCGGACCCAAGGGCTCCCCATGGGCCTTGTGGGAGTCCTGCTTGGGCGAGCCGTAGCCGATGTGGCTCCGCACGGCGATGAGGGTGGGACGCTCGTCCAGCTGGGCCAGCCTTAGGGCGTGGCGGAGGGCGTTTAGATCGTTGGCGTCCTCCACCCTTAGGGTCTGCCAGCCGTAGGCGCGGTAGCGCAGGAGGACGTCTTCGCTGAAGGCCAGGTCCGTGGGGCCGTCAATGGAGATGCGGTTGTCGTCCCAGAAGACGATGAGCTTGGAAAGCCCCCACTGCCCCGCCAAAGAGCTCGCCTCCCCCGAAACCCCCTCCATCAGGTCTCCGTCCGAGGCCAGGACGTAGGTGTAGTGATCCACCACAAGGTGGCCGGGGCGGTTGAACTCGGCGGCGAGCTTCTTCTCCGCCAGGGCCAGGCCCACCGCCGTGGAAATCCCCTGCCCCAAGGGGCCCGTGGTCACCTCCACCCCCGGGGTATGGCCGTACTCGGGGTGGCCTGGGGTCTTGGAGCCCCACTGGCGGAAGCGCATGAGCTCCTCCAGGGGAAGGTCATACCCCGTGAGGTGCAGGGTGGCGTAAAGGAGCATGGACCCGTGCCCGGCGGAAAGGACGAAGCGGTCCCGGTTAGGCCAGGTGGGGTCCAGGGGGTTGTGCCGCATCACCTCCCGGAAGAGGAGGTAGGCCAAGGGGGCCATGGCCATGGGCATGCCGGGATGGCCGCTTTTGGCTTTTTCCACAGCGTCTATGGCCAGGAAGCGAATGGCGTTCACCGAAAGGGAAACGAGGTCCTGGGTCTGGGTCATGGTTCCCTCCAGGGTAGGCTTCCCCACGCCAAAGCGCAAGGAAGCCCGGAGCGCTTGTCCATAAAGTGGAGACTTATGAAGCGCCCCCTATCCCCCCCGAAAGACTATACCGAACCCGGGGCAGTTGCCTTCCCCCTTGGGGGGTGCTAAAATCCCAAGGGCGTGGGCGCCCGTAGCTCAGCAGGATAGAGCGGGGGCTTCCTAAGCCCTAGGTCGGGGGTTCGAATCCCTCCGGGCGCACCAAGACCAGGACGCAAAGCTTCCGCCCTCGTAAGTGAGGGCGGAAATCTTTTCACCCCTTCCTCCTACGCCCAGTGGTTCAAGGGGCCGTGGCCATGGCCCAAGGGGGGCGCCGTCTTTAGGGCGCGGGTAAGGTAGGCCTTGGCCTCCGCCACCGCCTTGGCCAAGGGCCTCCCCAGGGCCAATAGGGCGGCGATGGCCGCCGAGAGGGTACAGCCCGTGCCGTGGGTGTTCCGGGTGGCCACCCGAGGCGCGGCGTAGGCCTGCACCCCCTCCCGGGTCGCCAGGAGGTCCACCGCCTCCTCCCCCTCCAGGTGCCCCCCTTTGAGGAGCACCGCCTTGGGACCCAGGGCCAAAAGGGCCTGGGCGGCCTCCTTCGCCTCCTCCAGGGTGCGGATGGGCCTCCCCAAGAGGGCCTCGGCCTCGAGGCGGTTTGGGGTGATGAGGTCCGCCAAGGGAAAAAGCCGCTCCTTTAGCGCTGCCACGGCCTCCTCGGCGAGAAGGGGATCCCCGCCCTTGGCCACCATCACGGGGTCTACCACCAAGGGCCTCAGGCCGAAGCGGGCCACCGCCTCCGCCACCGCAGCCACGATCTCCCCGCTTCCCAAGGCCCCGGTCTTGGCGGCGTGGACGGGAAGGTCCTCGGCCACGCTTTGGATCTGGGCGTAGACGAGCTCCGGGGGAAGGAGGTGAACCCGCTGCACCCCCAAGGTGTTCTGGGCCGTGACCAGGGTGAGGGCGCTCGCCCCATAGACCCCGAAGCGGAAAAAGGTCTTGAGGTCCGCCTGCACCCCCGCCCCACCCCCGGAGTCCGAGCCGGCGATGGTGAGGGCCACCCTCATCTTTCCTCCAAGGGCCTGCCCCGGGTCTCCACCCCCACCCCGAAGGCAAAAAGCCCCGCCAGAAGGAGAAGCCCCCCGTGGAGGGCCAACACGCCTCCCGGCCCCAGGGCGGGGAGCAGGGCCCCGGTGGCGTAGGGCGCCGCGATCCCCCCCACCCGGCCCACGGCGGCAACCAGCCCCGCCCCACTCCCCCGCAGGGCGGTGGGGAAAAGCTCAGGGGTGTAGGCGTAGATGGCCCCCCAGGCCCCCAGGTTGAAGAAGGAGAGGAGGCTTCCGAAAAGGAGCACCTCCCCCGGGGAGGAGGCCCGGGAGAGGAGGCAAGCGGCAAGGGCGGAGAAGGCCAAAAAGGCCACCAGGACCGGCCTGCGCCCCAGGCGCTCCACCAAAAAGGCGGCGGCCAGGTACCCCGGCACCTGGGCCAGGGTGATGAGGAGGACATATTCCAGGGAGCGCACCAGGGTGTACCCCTGGGCCACGAGAAGGGAAGGAAGCCAGATGAAGGCCCCGTAGTAGCCGGCGTTCAGGGCGAACCAGGCGAGGGAGAGAAAAAGGGTGCGGCGTAAAAGGGGCGGGCGGAAGAGGGCGGCGTAGGGGTAAGCCCTGGGGGAGGGAACGGGGGAAGCCGGGGGCAAGGGATGGGGAAAGGCCTTTTCCCAAGCGGCCACCACGTCCTCCGCCTCCTTCAGGCGCCCCTGGGCCAAAAGCCAGCGGGGCGACTCGGGCAGGGAAAGCCTCAGGTAGGCGGCGTAAAGGGCGGGAAGGGCCCCCACGAGGAAGGCCGCCCGCCAGCCCAGGCCCGGGACCAGGAGGTAGCCCACCAAGGCGGCGAGGAGCCACCCCACCGCCCAAAAGGCCTCCAGGAGGACCACCATGCGACCCCGGTGGGCCCTGGGGCTAAACTCCCCCATGAGGCTCGCCGCCACGGGAAGCTCCGCCCCAAGCCCGAGCCCCGTGAGGAAGCGGAAAAGGTAGACCCACCCCAGGCCTGGGGCCAAAGCGGTGAGAAGGCTGCCAAAGCCCGCCAGGAAGAGGCTATACCCCACCACCGCCTTCCGCCCCGAGCGGTCGGCGAGCCGCCCGCCCAGGGAAGCCCCTAAGAGCATGCCCAAAAGCCCAGCGCTTCCGAGAAGCCCCGCCTGAACCGGGCTTAGGCCAAACTCCCTGGAAAGGGCAGGCAGGGTGAAGCTGATGAGGCCCACGTCCATGGCGTCCAAGGCCCAACCCAAGCCCAGGAGGAAGAGCAGGCGGTAGTGGGGCCTGCCCAGGGGCAGGCGCTCCAAGCGGGAAAGCACGTCCATGGCCTTAAGCTACCGGAAGCTCCAGCCTCCCCTTGCCCCTCAGCACCGCCTCCACCAGGTTCATGGGGCAGAAGGGCCCGCACATGCTGCAGGCCTTGGTGCGGCTTCCCCGCTCCTCCTTGAGCCGCCGGGCCTCCTCGGGGAAGAGGCAGAGGGCGAACTGGGCCTCCCAGTCCAGGCGGTAGCGGGCCTCGGACATCCTCCGGTTCCGCTCCAGGGCCCTGGGGTTCCCCCGGGCCACGTCCGCGGCGTGGGCGGCGATCTTGAAGGCGATCACGCCCGCCTTCACCTGCTCCGCCGTGGGCAGGCCCAGGTGCTCCGCCGGGGTCAGGTAGCAAAGCATGTCCGCACCCCACCAGCCCGCCAAGGCTCCCCCAATGGCCCCGGCGATGTGGTCAAAGCCGGCGGCGGTGTCCACGGGGAGCATCCCCAGGATGTAGAAGGGCGCATACCCCGTGAGCTTCTTCTGGATCTGGACGTTGGTGGCCACCTCGTTCAAGGGGATGTGCCCGGGGCCTTCCACCATGGCCTGGACCCCGGCGCGCCGCGCCCGCTCCATCAGCTCCCCAATGGTGAGGAGCTCGGCGATCTGCGCCCGGTCGGTGCTGTCCGCCAGGGAGCCGGGACGCAGACCGTCCCCCAGGGAGAGGGTCATGTCGTAGGTGCGGGCGATGTCCAGGAGGTCGTCAAAGCGGGCGTAGAGGGGGTTCTCCTCCCCCCGGTGGAGCATCCAGGCGGCCATGAGCCCTCCTCCCCGGCTCACGATGCCCGTGGTGCGGGGGCTATTTCGGTAGACCTCCAGGTTCTTCAAGGTCACCCCCACGTGCACGGTGATGTAGTCCACCCCCTGCTTCCCGTGCTCCTCAATGACCTCAAAGAGCTCGTCCGCGGACATGTCAAAGAAGTTCTTGCGCTTGGCGGCGCGGAACTCCGCCTCGTAGACGGGCACGGTGCCCAGGGGGACGGTGGCCACCTCGAGGATCCGCCGCCGGATCTCCTTGAGGTCCCCCCCGGTGGAGAGGTCCATGATGGTGTCCGCCCCGTAGCGGATGGCCACCTTGGCCTTCTCCACCTCCTCCTCCACCTCCACGTAATCGTAAGAGGTGCCCAGGTTGGCGTTGATCTTCACGGAAAGCCCCTCGCCAATACCCTTGAAGTCCACCAAGGTGGCGTGGTTCTTGTTGCGGGGGATGACGATCCGCCCCGAAGCCACCCCTTCCCGCACGAACTCGGGGGAAACCCCCTCCCGCTCCGCCACGTAGGCCATCTCCTCGGTGATGATCCCCTTCCTCGCCGCTTCCAGCTGCGTCATCCTTCCACCCCCATCAGTTTTAGAAGCCGCTTCGCCGTCCAAGGAGCGAGGAGCACGCCGTTTCGGCCGTGCCCCGCCGCCGCGTACACGCCCTCCCCCACCTCGCCCACAAAGACCTCCCCCATGGGCCGGTAGCCCCAAACCGCTCCCCTAAACCGGGCCTCGGCCAGGAGGGGAAAGCGCTCGTGGGCGTAGTCGGCCAGCCACCGGAGCCCAAAGAGGTCCACCCCTTCCCGCCATCCCTCCCGCCCCGTGGCCCCCACGTAGACCCCTCCCCCCCGGGGGAGGAGGTACCCCTCCCCGGCGAAGAGGGGGCCGGGGGGAGGGGGGCCTTGGAGGAGGAGGGCCTCCCCCCTAAGGGGCCGCACCCCGAGGCCAAAGCGGGCGGCCCAGGCTCCCACGGCAAGGACCACATGTCGGGCCTGCACCGCACCCCCCGGGAAGGCCACCCTTCCCTCCTCCACCGCCTCCACCTCCACGGGCCAGAGGGAAACACCCCTCCGGGCCAGGAGGGCAAGGAGGGCCTCCCGGAGCGCCGCGGCGTGGAGGTAGCCCCCGGGAAAGCGCCTCGCCCCCAAGCCCCCCCGCACCGGATAGGGCAGGGCCTCCTCCGCCTGCCAGGCCGCCTTCTCCCCTTCCCCCAGGGCCACCACGAAGGTGCCGGAAAAGCCGGCCTCCACGGGAAAACCCTCGTCCCTTAGCTCCGCCAAAAGCTCGGGGTAGTAGTCCAGGGCGAAAAGGCCCGCCTCAAGAAGCTCTCCCGAAAGCCCCTCGGGGTAGGGGGCGAGCATCCCGGCGCTCGCCCGGGTGGCGGCCCCCTCCTTCCCCGCATCCAGCAGGACCACCTGAAGCCCCCGCTTGGCGAGCTCGTAGGCGGTGAGGGCCCCGATGATCCCCGCCCCCACCACGGCCACCTCGGCCCTCACCCCCGCCTCCCCAAGGGCACCCCCTCCGTGGGGCTCGAGGGGCTCGCCGCCTCCCTTGGCCGCATGGGGCCTGCCAGATGGGCCCTCCTCCCCGCCTCCACCGCAAGCCGGAAGGCCTCGGCCATGGCCACGGGGTCCTCCGCCTCGGCGATGGCGGTGTTGACCAGGACGGCATCCAGCCCGAGCTCCATCACCTCCGCGGCATGGGAGGGAAGGCCAAGCCCGGCGTCCACCACCACCGGGGGGAGGCTTGGGCGCTCCCGGGCGAAGAGCTCCAGAAGGGCCCGGGTCCTCACCCCCCAGCCCGAGCCGATGGGGGCGGCCAAGGGCATCACCGTGGCGGTGCCGAGGGCGGCAAGCCGCTTGGCCAGGACCAGGTCGGGCCCCATGTAGGGCAGGACCACGAAGCCCTCCTCCAAAAGCCTCTCCGCGGCCTTTAGCGTCTCCAAGGGGTCAGGGAGAAGGTAGGTGGAATCGGGGATGACCTCCAGCTTCACCCAGTTCTCCCCGGTGAGGAGGCGGCCCAGCCGGGCGAGGCGCACCGCCTCCTCCGCCGTCTTGGCCCCGGCGGTGTTGGGGAGAAGCCGCACCCCCTCCAGGGCCTCCAGAAGCCCCACGTGCCCCGGGGCCCCCACCTCCACCCGCCTCACGGAAACCGTCACCACCTCCGCTCCCGCCGCCTCTATGGCCTCCCGCATCACCCCGAAGTCCTTGAACTTGCCGGACCCCAGGATGAGGCGGCTTTTTAGCTCCCGGTCGCCCACCTTCCAGCTATCCATCTAGCCCCCCTGCATCAGGGCCACCACCTCCACCACGTCGCCCTCCTTCAAGACCCGCTCCGGCACCTCAGCCCCAGGGAACGCCTCCTCGTTGAGGAGGACGGCGACCCGTTCCAAGGCCACGCCCAGTTCCTCCAGGACCTCTTTAAGCGTCCTGCCCTCCAAGGGCTTGGGCTCGCCGTTAAGCCACACCATAAAGCCGCTCCCGGAAGGCCTTGGCCGCGCCCTCGGGGTCCTCGGCGTCCAGGATGGCCCGAACCACCACCACGCGCCTCGCCCCAGCCTCGAGGACCCGGTCCAGGTTGATGAGGTCAATGCCGCCGATGGCGAACCAGGGCTTCTCCCCCAGGTGCTCCGCCGCAAAGCGGACGTAGCCCAGCCCCGCCGCTTTCCGCCCCGGCTTGGTGGGCGTCTCCCACACCGGCCCCACGGAAAGGTAATCGGCCCCCTCATCCAGGGCCTTTAGCGCCTGCTCCGGGGCGTGGGTGGAGCGGCCGATTAAGCCCTGGAAGAAGCGCCGCGCCTCCGCTGGCGTGAGGTCCCCCTGCCCCAGGTGCACCCCATCCGCCCCCAGGAGGGCGGCCAGGTCCGGGCGGTCGTTGAGGAAAAAGGGAACCCCGTAGCCCTTGGCCAAGGCCAGCATCCGCTCTCCCAGCTCCAGGATGGGCCTCGCCTCCCAGTCCTTGGCCCGAAGCTGCAAAACCTCCACGCCGCCCCCAAGGGCCCGCTCGGTGCGGTCCAAAATCTTTTCCCTAGACCACCCCGGCCTTGGGGTCACCACCAGGTAGAGCCTCCCAAGCAACCTTCCACCCCCTCAGGCCAGCGGGAAAAGCCCACGCGGCCCACGGGGTGTTGGGTTTTGGGGGATTTGGGTCTTCCGCATAGGCTTCCCTCCGCCGGCATTACCCGGATCAGGTTCCAAGGGTTGCTGGGAAACACCCAGCTCTCAGCCCCTCCATTGGGGCACCCCTAGCCTGCCCCCTTACTATAGCACGCCCCCCTTGCCGGAAAGGGAAGGAAGCTACCCTGGGAAAAACCCATGCGCCCCCGTCTCGCCCCCGCCCTTCTCCTGTGGCTCCCTTCATTCTTCCCCCAGGCCCGACCCCATGCACCTGGGCCTGGCCGTGGCGGCCTTTCTGCTCCTTCTTGCCGGGGCGCTTTTCCTCTTCCTTGCCGCCCTCCTTCCCCCCTGGCCCTTGGCCTTCTTTTGTTACCCCTCTTCCAACCCTTTGGGGACGCCCCGGGCCAAACCCTTCCCATCCCGGCCCGGTGGGGGGCTCTGGCCTTGGGTGTAGCCCTAAGCGACCTCGGCCGCCTAGCGGGAACACCCGCAGGGACCCCTCCCACGTCGCCCCAACCCCCGTCCATTCCCCCTACGGGGCCCAGGATTTGGTGGCGCATACCCTTGACTTTTACAGACTCAATGGTATATCTTCCTGGGTAACCCCCGAGGCCGGGGGAGGGAGGGAAGATGCCAGGGGTTAGGGAGATCCAGCAGGACGAAGCGGTGGAAGCGGAAATCCGCTACCTCGAGGCCATGATCGCCCGCCTCGAGGCGGGGGAGGAAGACCCCGAGGACTTCCGGGTCTTTCGCCTTAAGAACGGGATCTATGGGATCCGGGGACGCCCCGAGCACCACATGATCCGCATCAAGCTCCCCGTGGGCCGCACCACCCCTGAAGGCCTAAGGGTGCTGGCGGAGGTGGCCGAGCGCTACGCGGAAAACCGCCTGGCCCACGTGACCACCCGCCAGGCGGTGCAGCTCCACCACGTGCACCGCCGGGACGTGCCCAAGGTGCTCCGGGCGGTGAACGCCGTGGGCCTCACCACCCGGGAGGCCTGCGGCCACTCCATCCGGGCCATCACCTGTTGCCCCTACGCCGGGGTCTCCCCGGAGGAGCCCTTTGACGTCACCCCCTACGCGGAGCGGGCGTACCGCTACTTCCTCCGCCACCCCGTGGGGCAGAACCTGCCCCGTAAGTTCAAGGTGGCCTTTGAAGGGTGCGCCACAGACCACGCCCGCACCCCCATCCACGACATCGGGGTGGTGGCGGCGGTGGAGGGGGGGAAGCGGGGCTTCCGCATCTACGTGGGCGGGGGGCTTGGGGCGGCCCCCATGAGCGCCGAGCTTTTGGAGCCCTTCACCCCCGAGGAGGACCTCCTCCCCACCATGCTCGCCATCATCCGCCTCTTTGACCGCTACGGGAACCGCAAGGTCCTCACCCAGGCCCGGCTCAAGTTCCTGGTGAAGAAGTGGGGCATCGCCGCCTTCCGGGAGGCGGTGCGGGAGGAACGGCGCCTGGTGAAGCTCACGGCCAGCGGGGCGGACCTCGAGGCCTGGGCCCCTCCCGAGGAAGCCCCGCCCCCTCGCCTCCCCAATCCTCCCCAAAAGCCCTTCTCCTTCGCCCCGGGCTTTGACGCTTGGCGGCGCACGAACCTCTTCCGGCAGAAGCAGGAAGGCTTCTACACCGTCACCGTCCGCCTACCCTTGGGGGACATCACCCCGGAGGGCCTTAGGGCCCTGGCGGAGATCGCGGAAACCTATGCTGGGGAGATCCGGAGCGCCATCAGCCAGAACCTCCTCCTCCGCTTCGTCCCGGAGGAGGCCTTAGGGGGGCTTTACGAGGCCCTTTTGCAGGCGGGCCTAGCCCACGCCGAGGCCCACACCGTCCTGGACATCACCCGCTGCCCTGGGGCCGACACCTGCAACCTGGCCATCACCCGCTCCCGGGGCCTAGCCCAAGCCCTGGGGGAAAGGCTGGAGGCCCTACCCCTGGCCCAGGACCCAGGGGTGAAGGCCATCAGCATCAAGATCTCCGGCTGCCCCAACTCCTGCGGCCAGCACCACATCGCCGACATCGGCTTCTACGGCTCCAGCCGCAAGGTGGAGGACCGCGAGGTGCCCCACTACGTCCTCCTCTTGGGCGGGCGCACCCGGGAGGGGGAGGCCCGCTTCGGCCAGGTGGTGGGCCGCATCCCCGCCCGCCGGGTCCCCGAGGCGGTGGAGCGGATCCTAAAGCGCTACGAGGCGGAGCGGCAGAATGGGGAGAGCTTCCAAGCCTACTTGGACCGCGTGGGGCCCGCCTCCTTCAAGGCCGTTCTCCAGGACCTTCAGGAGGTACCTCCCTACGCGGAGGCCCCGGAGTTCTACCAGGACCTGGGGGCGGAAGGGGAGGCGTTCAGCGTGCAGCTTGGGCGCGGGGAGTGCGCCGTATAGGGAGGTGGCCATGCGCATCGCCTACGCCGGCCTAAGGCGAAGGGAGGAGTTTAAAGCCCTGGCGGAGAAGCTCGGCTTCACGCCTTTGCTCCTCCCCGCCCAGAGCACGGAAAGGGTACCCGTGCCCGAGTACCAGGACCGCCTCCGGGAACTGAGCCAAGGGGTGAACCTCTTCCTCGCCACCACCGGGGTGGGGGTGCGGGACCTCCTGGAGGGGGGTAGGGCCCTGGGCCTGGACCTTAAGGCCCCCCTGGCCCAAGCCCACCGCCTGGCCCGGGGCGCCAAGGCGGCCCGGGTCCTGCGGGAGGAGGGGCTACCCCCCCACGCCACGGGGGACGGCACGAGCCCAAGCCTCATCCCCCTCCTCCCCCCAGGCCCCGGCAGGGCGGCGCTCCAGCTTTACGGCAAGCCCCTACCCCTTCTGGAAGCCGCCCTGGCGCAACGGGGGTATGCGGTCCTTCCCCTCATGCCCTACCGCCACCTGCCCAACCCCGAAGGCATCCGGGCCCTGGAGGCGGCCATCCGGGAAGGCACCGTGGAGGCGGTGGCCTTCGTGGCCGCCCTTCAGGTGGAGTTCCTCTTTGAAGGGGCGAAGGACCCCCAGGCCCTAAGGGAAGCCCTCAACACCCGGGTGAAGGCAGTGGCTGTAGGCCGCGTCACCGCGGACGCCCTAAGGGAGTGGGGGGTGAAGCCCTTTTACGTGGACGAAACGGAACGTTTAGGCAGCATGCTCCAGGGCTTCAAGAGGGCCCTTTTCCAGGAGGCGGTATGACCTACTTCCCCTTGATGCTAGACCTCCAAAACCGCCCCGTCCTCCTCATCGCCGGGGGCCCGGAAACCGGGGCCAAGCTCCAGGCCCTCCTCCAGGCCGGGGCCCGACTCACGGTCCTGGCAGAAGAGGACCTCTGGGGCCTTGCGGCCCTGGAACGGGAAGGGAGGATCCGCTGGCTCCGGCGGGGCTACCGGGAGGGGGACCTGGAGGGCTACTTCCTGGTGGTGAGCCACCCCAAGGACAAGGCCATCCACCCCCAGGTCAAGGCCGAAGCGGAGCGGCGCCGGGTCTTCCTCGTGGCCGTGGACGACCCGGAAAACGCCAGCGCCATCCTCCCCGCCGTCCTCCGCCGCGGGGAACTCCTGGTGGCCCTTTCCACCTCGGGGGCGGCCCCTGCCTTGGCCGTGCGCCTCAAGGAACGGCTCGGCCAACTTTTCCCGGAAGCCTATGGGGAGCTCGTGGTCTTTCTCCGCACCCTAAGGCCCAAAATCGCCCGGATCCCGAGCTTTGAGGAACGGAAACGGCTCTGGTACCGCATCGTGGACCAAGCCCTGGAAGCGTTGGACCTGGACCCCCAAGAAGGCCTGGCCAAGGCCATCGCCCAGGCCGAGAAGGCCCTAGCTGAGGAGGTGGCGGCGTGGACAAGGTGAGATCGGCCCAAACCCTGGTGGAGGAAACCCTGGCGCAAAGCCAAAACCCCTGCTTCACCTGCAGCTTCCAGGCGGAGGATGTGGCGGTGCTCCACCTCCTCCTAAAGGCCAAGCCCGACATCCCCGTGCTCTTCCTGGACACCGGCTACCACTTCCCCGAGGTCTACGCCTACCGGGACGCGTTGCAGAAGCGGTTGGGCTTCCGCCTGGTGAACCTCACCCCCACCCTTTCCCGGGAGGAGCAGGAAGACCGCTACGGGCGGCTTTACGAGACCGACCCCCACCGCTGCTGCCAGATCCGCAAGGTGGAGCCGCTCTTCCAAGCCCTGGAAGGGTACGATACCTGGTTCACGGGCCTTAGGCGGGAGCAATCCCCCACCCGGGCCCACCTCCAGCCCCTGGAGGAAGCCCTCCTTCCCTCGGGGCACCGGCTGAGGAAGGTTAACCCCCTCTACGACTGGACGCTCAAGGAGGTCTTCGCCTACCTGGCGGTCCAGGACCTCCCCTACCTGCCCCTCTACGACCAGGGCTACCTCTCCATCGGCTGCGCCCCCTGCACCGCAAAGCCCATGGACCCGAACGACCCCCGCTCCGGGCGCTGGGCGGGCAAGGGGAAGCTGGAGTGCGGCATTCACCTGCACGGGAAGGAGGGGTAGCATGGCCTTTCTCTTAGGCTTCCTCATCGCCTTCGCCATCGGGGTCACAGGGGTGGGCGCAGGGACGATCACCGCCCCCCTCCTCATCCTGGCCCTGGGGCTTCCCCCAGAGGTGGCGGTGGGCACGGCGCTCCTCTTCGGCTTCCTGGTCAAGGTCCCGGCGGGGGCGGTGTACCTCGCCCGCGGGCAGGTGGAACCCAAGGCGCTCGGGCTCCTTCTTCTGGGGGGCGTACCAGGGGTGCTCCTGGGAAGCCTCCTCCTCACCGGGCTCAAAGGGGCCAAGGACCTGGTCCTCCTCCTGGTGGGGCTCACCGTGGTAACCTCCGCGGCCTTGGGCATCTGGCGGAGCCTTCGCGGGCGTGTTCTGGGGCGGGAAAAGCCCGGACTCCTTCCCCCCGCAGCCTTTGGGATCGGCCTCGAGGTGGGCTTCTCCTCCGCCGGGGCCGGGGCCTTGGGCACCCTCCTCCTCCTCTACGCCACGCGGCTTTCCCCCCAGCAGGTGGTGGGCACGGACCTCCTCTTCGGCCTGGTCCTCGCCCTCCTAGGGGGCGGGGTGCACCTCCTCTTTGGCCAGGTGAACTTCGGCCTCCTCCTCGCCCTAGCCACCGGGGGCATCTTGGGCGCCACCTTTGGCGCCCTCTTCGCCACCCGCCTGCCCAGGGAACCCCTCCGGCTTGCCCTCCTCCTCTGGCTTCTTTTCATCGGGGGGCAACTCATCTACCGGGGGGTGGTCCATGGGTAAGGTCTACCTGGTGGGGGCGGGCCCCGGCGACCCCGAGCTCCTCACCCTCAAGGCCCACCGCCTCCTCCAGGAGGCTCCCGTGGTCCTCCACGACCGCCTGGTGGACGGGCGCATCCTAGACCTCATCCCCGGGAAGAAGGTCTACGTGGGCAAGGAGGAGGGGGAAAGCGAGAAGCAGGAGGCCATCCACCGCCTCCTCCTCCACTACGCCCGCCGCTATCCCTTCGTGGTGCGGCTCAAGAGCGGGGACCCCATGGTCTTCGGCCGGGGCGGGGAGGAGGCGCTTTTCCTCCTACGGCACGGCATCCCCGTGGAGGTGGTCCCCGGGGTGAGCAGCGTGCTCGGCACGGGCCTTCCCCTCACCCACCGGGGCCTGGCCCACGGCTTCGCCGCCGTCTCCGGGGTACTGGAGGGGGGCGGCCACCCCGACCTTAGACCCTTCGCCCAAGCTCCCACCCTGGCGGTGCTGATGGGGGTAAAAAGGCGGGTCTGGATCGCCCAGGAACTCCTGCGCCTAGGGCGGGACCCGGAAGAGCCCACCCTCTTCGTGGAGCGGGCAACCACGCCCAAAGAGCGCCGCATCCCCGCCCGCCTTGGTGAGGTGGCGCAGGGCAAGGTGGGGGTGGAAGCCCCCGCCCTCTGGATCCTGGGAGAGGTGGTGCGGGTCTTGGAGGAAGCCCCTCGGGAAACGGAAGTCCTTCTACGGAGGTAACCCATGGTGGAAACCCTTCCCACCCTTGCCATCGGCGAGGACGAGCGTTTGGACCTGGAGAACTTGGCCACGGGGGCCTTCGCCCCCGTCCGGGGCTTCATGACCCGGGAGGAGGCCCTAAGCGTGGCCAAGACCATGCACCTGCCCACGGGGGAGGTCTGGACCATCCCCATCCTCCTGCAGGCCCCGGAGAAACCCCGGGTGGGCCCTGGGGACACCGTGGCCCTCCTTTACCAAGGGGAGCGGGTGGCCCTCCTGCACGTGACGGACGCCTACGCCCTGGACCTCAGGCGCTTGGCCAAAGAGGTCTTCGGCACGGAGAGCGAGGCCCACCCCGGGGTGGCGCGGCTCTACGCCAAGGGGCCCTACGCCCTTGGGGGGAAGGTGGAGGTGCTTAAGCCCCGGGCCCGCGGCCCCCTGGAGAAGACCCCCGAGGAAGCGCGGGCCCACTTCCGGGAGCGGGGCTGGCGCACGGTGGTGGCCTTCCAGACCCGCAACGCCCCCCACCGGGCCCACGAGTACCTGGTCCGGCTGGGCCTGGAGCTGGCGGACGGGGTCCTGGTTCACCCCATCCTGGGGGCCAAGAAGGCGGACGATTTCCCCACGGAGGTGGTCCTCCGGGCCTATGAGCGCCTCCTCCGGGAGTTCCTCCCCCAGGACCGGGTGGTCCTCTTTGGCCTCGCCACCCCCATGCGCTACGCCGGGCCCAAGGAGGCGGTCTTCCACGCCCTGGTGCGCAAGAACTTCGGGGCCACCCACTTCCTGGTGGGCCGGGACCACGCCGGGGTGGGGGACTTTTACGATCCCTACGCCGCCCACCGCATCTTTGACCAGCTTCCCCCCTTGGGGATAGAGATCCTCCGGGTGGGAGCCGTCTTCCACTGCCCCCTCTGCGGCGGCATCGCCTCGGAGAGGACCTGCCCGGAGGCCCACCGGGAAAAGCGGCTTTCCATCAGCATGACCAAGGTGCGCGCCCTCCTCCGGGAAGGGAAAACCCCGCCCCCCGAGCTGGTGCGGCCCGAGCTCCTCCCTATCCTGCGGCAGGGGGTGTAGCGAGGGCCCTTTGCACCCGGGGTAGAACCTCGCCGCCCAAAAGCTCAATGGCCCGGAGCACCTTGGCATGGGGCAGGGTGCCCACGGAAAGCTGAAGGACGAACCTTTCGGGGCGGAAGAGTTCATACCAGTAGAGGGCCTTCTCCGCCACCCTAAGGGGGTCACCGATGAAGTCGGCCCCCTCGAGGCCCCGGGACCAGGCGAAGTAGCTGAGGTCCAAGGGCCGCCACCCCCGCTCCCGCCCGATCTTGTTCATCACCGCCAAGAAGGCGGGGGCGGCGAGGCGGAAGGCTTCAGCGTCGTCCTCGGCTAAAAAGCCATGGGCGGCCAGGGTGAGCCTCGGGGTGTGGCCGTGCTCCCGGGCCGTCTTCCGGTAAAGCTCCACGAAGGGGAGGAAGCGCTTCGGGGTCCCGGCGATGATGGCGAGGACCAAGGGGAGCCCGAGCCGTCCGGCGCGCACCGCGGACTCCAGGCTACCGCCGGCGGCCACCCAAACCGGCAAAGGGTTCTGCCTGGGCCTCGGGTAGACCCCGAGGCCGGGGATGGGCTTGGTGAAGCGCCCCCCAGGCCAGTAAACCTTCTCCTCTTCCCGGATTTTGAGGAGAAGGGCGAGCTTCTCCTCAAACAAGGCCTCGTAGTCCCGCAGGTCGTAGCCGAAAAGGGGGAAGGACTCCACGAACGAGCCCCGCCCCACCCAAAGCTCCGCCCGCCCCCCGGAGAGGAGGTCCAAGGTGGCGAACTGCTGGAAGACCCGGATGGGGTCGTCCGAAGAAAGGACCACCACGGCGCTCGCCAGCCGGATCCTCCGGGTGCGGGAAGCCATGGCAGCAAGGACCACCGCCGGGGCCGAGACCGCGTAGTCCTCCCGGTGGTGCTCCCCCACGGCGAAGAGGGCGAGGCCCGCTTGCTCGGCCAGCTCCGCCTCTTCCAAAAGTCGCTTTAGCCGTTCCTCCGCCGTGGGAGGACGGCCAAGCTCAGGGTCCAGGGTCCGTTCGCCAAAGGTGTAAAGGCCGAGCTCCATGCCCTGAGGATAAGCGGGCACTTTATTTGTAAAAGCACCTTGGGCCACCCTGGACCCTACACCCGCGCTCGGCGCCGGCTGGGCGCGGCCTCGGGTAAGGCCTCCACCCGCTTGGCCCTTTCCAGCTTGACCCCCTGCACCTCCGCCAGCCGGGGCAGGTCCTGGGGGCGGAGGTCCACGTGGAAGCCCTCCTCCCCATGGGCGATCTTCCCCACCTCGAGGCCCTTCTCCTTTAAAAGCGCCACCAGCCGGGGCAAGGTGAGCCTAGGCCCCGTGGCCTTAAAGGTGAGCCAGCCTTCTTCCCCCGTGAGGAGGCTCTTCTCCTTGGGCGCCCCGCCCAAGAGGAGGGCCATGAGGGCCGCCACCACCTCCACCCGCCCCTCGGCGAAGAGGCGTCCGGCGAAGTCCAGGTAGGGCTTAAAGTCCCGCTCCGGCACCCGGGCCAAGCGGGCCAGGAGGTGGTGCCACTTGGCCTCCAGGACCTCCTCGGGGGTGGGGGGGTTCACCCGCTTAAAGGTGCGCCCCACCGCCCGCTCCAGCTCGGAGAGCTCCCGCTTCTCCCGGGGGCTATAGAGGATCACCACCTCGCCCCCCCGCCCGGCCCGCCCGGTGCGGCCGGAGCGGTGCTGGTAGGTCTCCGCCTTGTCGGGCAGGCGGTGGTGGACCACCAGGTCCACCTCGGGGATGTCCAGGCCCCGGGCGGCCACGTCCGTGGCCACCAGGATCCGCACCTCCCCCTCGCGGAAGGCCCGCATCACCCGCTCCCGGTCCGTCTGGGAAAGGTCCCCGTGGATGGCCCGGGCCGGATGGCCCAAGCGGATTAGCCCCGTGGCCACCTCTTCCGTTTCCGCCTTGGTGCGGGTGAAGACGATGCCCCGCTTGGGCGCCTTCACGTAAAGGAGATCGGAAAGCAGGGCCAGGCGGTCGCTTGGGGCCAGGATGGCCTCCTCCTGGTAGGTGACCCCTTCCTCCCGCACCACGTTGATGACCACGGGGGCCTTCATGTAGCGCTCGGCGAGCCTCCGGGCCCAGGAGGGCAAGGTGGCGGAAAAGAGAAGGGTCTGCCGCTCCGCCGGGGTGGCGGAAAGGATGGCCTCCACCTCCTCCTCAAAGCCCATGGAGAGCATCTCGTCCGCCTCGTCCAAGACGGCGATCTGCACCTCGGAAAGGTCCAGGACCCCTTGCCTCAAGTAGTCCAGGGCCCGCCCCGGGGTAGCCACCACCACGTCCGCCCCCCGGGCGAGCTCCTCCTTCTGCTTGCCGTAGCCCGTGCCCCCGTAAACCGCCACCACCTTGAGGTGGGGGGCCACGGCGCCCACCTCCCCCGCCACCTGGAGGGCCAGCTCCCGGGTGGGGGTGAGGATGAGGGCCCTCGGCTTCCTCCCCCGCACCGGGCTCGGCTCCAGGGCCTGGGCGATGGGCAGGGCGAAGGCCAGGGTCTTGCCGGTGCCCGTGCGGGCCTGGCCGATGAGGTCCTTGCCTTCCAGGGCCAAGGGCAACGCCGCCGCCTGGATGGGGGTCGGGGCGGTGATGCCCCGCCGGGCCAAGGCTTCCTTGATCGCTTCCTTCAGGGGAAAGTCTTTGAACTCCATTCTCGCTCGCTTCCCGGGCCCCACCCGCGCCCGAAAAGGAGAGGGGTAAAGCCCGTAAACTTTTTAAGTCTAGTGAACTAGAGCACGAAAGTCAAGGGAATGACCTCCACCTCCGCCCCCGCTTGGGCGTCCTGGTCCGGGGGAAGGACCACCAGGGCGTTGCCGAAGGCCATGGAGCGGAGGACGCCGCTGCTTTGGTTGCCCGTGGTGCGCACCACGAGCCCCTCCTCAAAGGCGAGCACTCCCCGGCGGAAGACCTTCTTCCCCTTGGCCCCCTTGAAGGGGGTGAGGGCCTTGGCCTTAAGGGGGCGGTAAGGGGGGTCGGTGCGCTCCTGGAGGCGGAAGAGGAAGGGCCTCCCATAGAGGAAGAAGGTGACCATGCTGGACACGGGGTTGCCCGGGAGGCCCAAAACGGGAAGCTCCCCAAGCCGGGCCAGGAGCAAGGGCCCTCCAGGCTGTTGCTTGACCTTCCAGAAGACCACCTCGCCCCTTTCCTCCAAGACCCGCCGCACCACGTCGTACGCCCCCATGGAAACCCCCCCCGAGGTGAGGAGGAGGTCCAAAGGCCCCGCCCTCTCCAGCCGGGCCAGGACCTCCTCGGGGCGGTCCGGCACCTTGCCCAGGAGGACGGGCTCGCCCCCCGCCTCGAGGACCAACCCCAGCAGGCTGTAGGCGTTGGAGTTGTACACCCCGCCGAAGGGCAACGCCTCCCCCGGCTCCACCACCTCGTCCCCCGTGGAAAGGATCCCCACCCGGGGCCGGCGGAAGACCTTCAGGCGGGGATAGCCCATGGCCGCCGCCAGGCCGAGCCTCCCCGGGGTGAGGAGGTCGCCCCGCCTCAGGTAGACCTCCCCCCGCCTCAGGTCATCCCCCTTGGGCCTTATGTCCTTGGGGCTCGCCGGGGCGAAGAGGAGAACATACTCCCCTTCCCGCCTCGTATCCTCCACCCGAACAACGGCGTTGGCCCCTTGGGGGATGGGGGCCCCCGTGTAGACGGCCACCGCCTCCTTCTCCCCGATCCTTCCCGCAAAAGGCCTTCCCGCCGGGGCTTCACCAATAACCCTCAAGCGCACAGGGGTTTCCGGGGAAGCCCCGAGGGTATCCTCCTCCCGACAGGCGTAGCCGTCTATGGCGGTGTCGTCCTGGTCCGGGTGGTCCACCAAGGAGGCCAGGTCCTCAGCCAGGACCCGACCGTAGGCCTCCCATAAGGGGAGTTCCTCCACCCCCAACTCCCCTTTCGCCTCCGCCAAAACCAGCGCTAAGGCTTCCTCCACGCTGAGGTTCGTGCGCACGGGTCCAGTCTAGCGCACCCCGGCCCGCAGGCGCCCAAAGGCCCAGGGCCAAAGGAGGATGCCCAGGGTGTAAAGGGCCAAGGTGGCCCCGAAGAGGTAGTGGAAGGCGCCAAGCCCCATGGCGGCCTGGAGCTTGCCGGAAAGGGCGCTTCCTAGGGCAAAGAGGAGGCTCCAAAGGGCCGACTCCACCAAGAAGAAGCCCGGCCGTTCCTCCTCGGGCAAGTAGTCCATCACCAAGGCGGCGTAGACGGGTCCGGCGGCGTTCATCAGGGCCCCCCGCACCAAGAGGGCCACGGTGACCACGGGAAGCCAGGGGGCCCAGGCCAAAAGCGCCAAGAAGGGAAGGGAAAGGGCCTGGACCAGGACGATGGCCTTAAGCTTCCCCACCCTCCCGACCAAAAGGGGCTGGAGGAGCATGGCCCCGCCCGTGGCCAAGGAGGAGAGGGCGAAGACGAGGCCCGTGGCCCCATAGGTGAGCCCGAACTTCTCCTTCAGGTAAAGGTTCACAAAGGGGATGACGAGCCCCGCCCCGAAGCCGATGACCACCTGGGGCACGAGGAGGCGAAGCCACACCCCCAACCGCCCCTCCAGCCGTGGGGTCTTCCCCTCCCCTTCCGGCAAGCCCAGCGCCAAGGGCACCGCCAGGAGGAAAAAGGGCAGGGCGAAGAGGAGAACGTGCCTGGCCCCCACCCACTCGGAGAGGAAGCCAGCGAGCAAGGTGGAGAAAAAGCCGCTCGCCGTGGTGAGGGCCGCCTGCAGGCTGAAAAGGGCCACCCGCCTTTCCGGGGGCACGAGCCGCGCCATGAGGGGGGCCGCCGCCCCCTGCAAGAGCGCCCCCGCCAGGCCGTACCCCCCGAGGGCGGGAAAGACCCAAAGGCCAAGCCCGAGGAGGACACCGCTCCCCGCCGCCAGGAAAAAGGCCAAGTAGAGGCTTTTCAGGTAGCCCAGGCGGGGGATGAGGTAGGTGAGGGGGAGGGAGGACACCACCCCCACGAGGAGGAGAAAGGCCTGGGCGTAGCCGATGTGGGCCCGGGTGTAGCCCAGGGCCTCGAGGTGAAAGTTGAGAAAAAAATAAACCAGGTTGGCCCCGAAGGACCAGAGGAAACTTGCCAGCACTAAGCGATATGGGGGGGAGATCCCCTTCACCGAAAACCTCCTTGGCCTAAGCCTCCCGGCTTGGGCAAAAGGGGGCGAGGACGCAGGCCCCGCAACGGGGCCTCCTCGCCGTGCAGACGTAGCGGCCGTGGAGCACCAGGGCGTGGTGGACGAAGACCCAGTCCCCCTTGGGGAAAAGCCTCTCCAAATCGGCTCCAATCTTCTCCGGTCGCTTGGCCTCCGTGAGGCAAAGCCTCCGGCTTAGGCGGGCCACGTGGGTGTCCACGGCGATGCCGGGGATGCCGAAGGCCGCCCCCAACACCACCGTGGCCGTCTTCCAGCCCACCCCGGGAAGCCGCATGAGGGCCTCCTTGTCCTTGGGCACCTCTCCCCCATACTCCGCCACAAGCCGCCTCGCCAAGGCCACCAGGTTCTTGGCCTTGGTCTTGTAGAGCCCGATGCGCCTTATGTAGGGCTCCACCTCCTCCGGGGTGACGGCCGCCAGGGCCCTGGCGTCGGGAAAGCGGGCGAAGAGGGCCGGGGTGGCCTCGTTCACGCTTTTGTCCGTGGCCTGGGCGGAAAGGACCGTGGCCACGAGGAGTTGGAACGGGCTACCATGCTTAAGCTCCGTCCGGGCACCGGGATAGGCCTCCTTGAGGGCCTTCAGGATCTTTAAGGCCCTCGCCCTTTTTGCCTTTTGCCCTTCCCTCGGACAACCCACGTCCCCCACTCTACAATGAGAGCGTGGAAAGGCCCAAAATCGGGCTCATCGTGCGCGAGCCTTACGCCAGCCTCATCGTGGACGGCAAGAAGACCTGGGAAATCCGCAAGCGCTACGCCCGCCACCGGGGGCCCCTGGGCATCGTCACGGGAGGGAAGCTCATCGGCCAGGCGGACCTGGTGGGCGTGGAAGGCCCCTTTAGCGTGGAGGAACTCCTGCCCCACTTCGCCAAGCACCAGGCGGAGGAAGCCTTCCTCCGGGCCTACGCCGAAGACGCTCCCCTGTACGCCTGGGTCCTGGAGAACGCCTTCCGCTACGAGAAGCCCCTCTGGGTTCCCCGGCGCCAGGGACGGGTCATGTTCGTGGACCTGTCCGAGGTGCCGTGGTGAGCCCCCCGTAGCCCACAAAGACCAGAAGGTCGGGGTCCAAGGCGGCGATGACCTCGGGGCGGTGGGTGGCGGCCACCAGGGTGACGCCCGCTTCCCGGCAAAGCTTCCCCAGGCCCAGGGCCACCCGGCGAGCGGTGGGCACGTCCAGGTGGGCGGCGAACTCGTCTATGAGCAGAAGGTCGGGCCTCTCGGCCAAGAGGAGGGCGAGGCGGAAGCGCTCCCTCTGGCCCGTGGAAAGCTCCTTGGGCCGCGCCCGGTAGAGCACGGCGTCGGAAAGCCCCACGCGGTTCAGGACCTCAATGGCCGCCCCCACGTCCCCGAGCTTCCGGTAGACCGCCTCGAGGACCGCCCCCTCCCCCAGCGCCACCTCCCGCTCCCCGGGGATATAGGCCACGCGCTTGCCCGGGGGAAGGACCACCCGGCCCAGGTCCGGGGGCTCGCCCAGAAGGAGGCGGAGCAGGGTGGTCTTCCCCGCCCCGCTCGCCCCCGCCAGGACCACCAGGCTTCCTGGGGGGATCTCCAAATCCGCGCCCCTCAGCACCGCCCGCTCCACCACCCGCGCCTTCACCCCGAAGGCGGCCAAGGCCTCCCGCACCTCTTGGGGAAGACCCTCGAGGTCTAAGTGGCTCCGGTAAGCCTTGTGGACCCCTTGAAGGCTTATGGGCCCCTTTAGCCCCTCCACCCGCCCAAACCGGGGCCGGAAAAGCCGCCCCCCGTGGGCCCTGGCCAGGGGGTCTTCCCGGAGGAAGCGCTCCAGATAGGCCTTGGCTTCCCCGGTCAAGGGGTAGAAGAGGACGGGCCGCCCCGAGGCGGTGTCAAAGAGGTAGCGGAAGCCCACCTTTTCAAAGAAGGGGTGGTAGCGGGCCATCTGGGCGATGGTGTAGACGAGGTGCTTCTCCCGCCTTGCCTCGGGGGCACCCCGCTCCTCGGCCCACGCCAAGGCCATCCTCACCAGAAGCCCCCCAAAGCCCTCCGAACGGTAGTCGGGGTGGACCACCACCCGGGCGATGCGGGCGGCGGCGGTCTTGACCCGGTCCAAGGCCGCTTCCCAGTCGCTACCCCCCTCGTAGGTGGGGTGGAACCAGTCCTTGGGGAAAATCCTTTCCCGGATGTCCCGCTCCACCCCTTCGGGGGTCTTGCGGTGCATGCGGGGGATGGGCGGGTCTAGGCGCAGGTAGCCCAGGATCTTGGGTTCAAAGGGGAGGCGCTCCAAGAGCTCCAGCACTAGAAAGCGGCTCGCCGGGGTGGAGCCCCGGATCTCCTTAAGCCGCACCTCCCCCCCGCAGTCGCAGACGGGCTTGGTGTTGGCGAGAAGGGTCTTCTGGCACCGGGTGCAGACCCAAAGGGCCACCACCTCCTTCTCCGAGGCGTAGTGGAACTGCTCCAGCTCGGCGATGGCCTCAAAATCCCCCTCGTAGGTGGCCTCCCGCACGCGCAGGCGGTACCGGTAGGCCTCCTGGCCCAAGGGGCTCTCCCGCACGTGTTCTAGCTCCCGGCTAAAGGGAGGCCAGAGGGGGAAGACCCCCTCCAGGGCGTACTCGTCAAAGTCTAAAAGGGGCTTCTTGAAGGCGGTGGCGAGGCGCACCCGGTCCCCGGGCCGAAGCCACTTGGCCACATCCCCTGACATGCGGAGGAGAACGCCCCCCTCCAGGAGCACCTCCCCGTACCAACGCCAGTAGATCCTGCGCCCAAGGACCCGCATCTCAGTACGCCTTGGCGAACACCACCCGCTTGCCGTAGGCCGCGGGCCTTCCGCAGCGCACGCAAACCCCCGCTTCCGCCTCCCCGTCAAAGGGCACGCAGCGGGTGGTGGCGGTGGTTTCCTCTTGAATGAGCTTCTCGCAAGCCTTGTCCCCGCAGTGGAAGGCCAGGGCGAACCCCTCCTGCACCGCCTCCTTAAACGCCTCGTAGGTATCCACCTTGCGGGTGTGGGCCTCGCGGAAGGCCAAGGCCCTTTGGTAGAGGGCCTCATGGAACTCGTCCAGCTTCTTGGGCAGAAGGGCGGGGAGGGCCTTTAGGCCCACCCGCTCCTTCCCCCCCAAGCGGCTTGCCAACACCACCTCGCCCGCCTCGAGGTCCTTGGGCCCAAGCTCCACCCGGTAGGGCACCCCCTTGAGCTCCCACTCGTGGAACTTGAAGCCCGGGGTGTACTGGTCCCGGTCGTCCAGGTGGACCCGCACCCCCGCCTCCCAGAGGCGGCGCTTGAGGCCGTAGGCGGCCTCCAAGACCCTCTCCCGGCTCTCCTCCCGGTAGATGGGGACGATCACCGCCTGGATGGGGGCGAGGCGGGGAGGGAGGATGAGCCCTTGGTCGTCCCCGTGGGTCATGATGATGGCCCCGATGAAGCGCCAGGAAAGCCCCCAGCTCGTGGTGTGCACGTACTTTACCTGCAGGTCCTTGTCCTGGAACTTGATGTCAAAGGCCCGGGCGAAGTTCTCCCCCAGGTAGTGGCTCGTGCCCGACTGCAGGGCCTTGCCGTCTTTCATCATGGCCTCAATCGTGGTGGTGTAGACGGCCCCAGCGAACTTTTCCTTTTCCGTCTTAAAGCCCTCTATGACGGGAATGGCGGCGTACTCCCGGGCCAGCTTGGCGTAAATGCCCAGCATCCTGCGCACCTCCTCCTCCGCCTCCTCCCGGGTGGCGTGGGCGGTGTGCCCCTCCTGCCACAAAAACTCGCTGGTGCGCAGGAAAGGCCGGGTGCGAAGCTCCCAGCGCACCACGTTCCCCCACTGGTTTAGGAGTTGGGGCAGGTCCCGGTAGCTCTTGATCCACTTGGACCACATGTAGCCGATGACCGTTTCCGAGGTGGGGCGCACCGCCAAGGGCTCCTCCAGCTCCTCCCCCCCGGCGTGGGTCACCACGGCGAGCTCCGGGGAAAACCCCTCCACGTGCTCCGCCTCCTTCTTGAGGAAGCTCATGGGGATGAAGAGGGGAAAGTAGGCGTTTTGGTGGCCCGTTTCCTTGAACATGCGGTCCAGGGCCTGCTGGATGTTCTCCCAGATGGCGTAGCCGTAGGGGCGGACCACGATGGTGCCCCGCACCGGCCCGTAGTCGGCGAGCTCCGCTTTCTGGATGACCTCGAGGTACCACTCGCTGAAGTCTTGGCTCTGAGGGGTTAGGCCCTTCTCCTTCGCCATACCCGCCCATCATACCCAGCGCCGCCGAACACGTTGTGGTATACTGACCCCGTTTCATTGCGGAGGTGGTTTATGCGGAAAGGTATTTACGGCTTGCTCGGCATTTTGGCGCTCCTGTTTGCCGCCTGCACAGGACAGACCCCAAGCGCCCAGACGCTTTCCGTACAAATGGTCCCGGGTAAACCCAACCCCGAACGCTACTTGGTGGTGTTTCGCTCCGAAACCCTTCCCCCGGGCGCCAAGGGGCTGGCGGAAAGCGCGGGGGCTAAAGTGCTGAAAGAACTCGGCCCCATCGGCGCCCTGACCGTCTTGGCTGATGGGGAAACCGCGGCCCGCCTGGCCAAGCGCCCGGAAATCCTGGCCGTGGGCAAGGAGCACCTCTACCGCCTGCCCGAACGGGTCATGGTGCCGGAGGAAACGTACGGCGCCCCCACGGCGGCGGATAGCCTCTACCGGTACCAGTGGGATATCCGGCGCATCGGCGCCCCCAAGGTGTGGGAGCGGGTGCCCCTCTCGGTCCAGGCCCGGGCCACCGTGGCCGTGCTGGACACGGGGGTCATGGACAACCACCCCGACCTCGCCACCCAGATCGTGGACTTCCAGGCCACCAACTATTGCCGGGAAACCGGGGGACCTAACAACACCCCAAGCTACCCCAAGTACACCCTCTGGATTGACTTTGACCACCTGGACCCCAATAACCTCTGCACCCCTGCCCCCTCGGTCCTTTACGAAGCCCACGGCACCCACGTCTCCGGAACCGTGGCCGCCGCCTTTGGCGGGGGCCGGGTGGTAGGGGTGGCCCCCGGCGTGCGCCTTGCCGCCTACAAGGTCTTTGACCGCTACCACTACACGGACCCCGAAACTGGGGAAGAGTACGACGATGTGGGCGCTTGGGATGGTCCCATCTTTGAAGCTATCCTGGACGCCGCCAGCAGAGGGTACTCCGTCATCAACATGAGCCTGGGCGGCATCCTGTACACCCAGAACCGCGACGACGTGGCGGCCATGGTGGCCTGGGACCGGGTGATGAAGTACGCCAACCGCATGGGAACCCTCATCGTGGCCTCCGCGGGGAACAGCGCCCAAAACGCCAACGGCCCCGTAGTCCACATCCCTTCCGACCTTCCCACGGTGGTTTCCGTTTCCGCCACCGGCACCGCCACCCCCTTCTGGCAACTGCCCTACCCCACGAGCCAAACCCTCAACGCCGAACCCGGGCAAGACATCCTCGCCTTCTACTCCAACTACGGGGCGGCGGTGGACCTCTCCGCCCCGGGTGGGGACTGCGGCCTGGACGAAAATGGCCAAAGCTGGTGCGCTCGGCCACGGGCCGAACGGCCTGCCGGCTACCGGTACCACCTCATCCTTTCCACGATCATCGTAGACGAAAACACGCCCGCTTACGCCTGGTACGCAGGGACCTCTATGGCGAGCCCCCACGTGGCCGCGGTGGCCGCCTTGGTGCGGGCCCTGCACCCCGAGTGGGGCCCGGGGGAGGTGCGGGCCCACCTGAAGGCCACCGCCGAGAACATCGGTAGCCGCCAGCTCTTCGGCCACGGGCTGGTGAACGCCGACCAGGCCGTGCGCTAAGGCGTTTGACCACGACCCCCCGCCCAAGGGCGGGGGTTTTACAATGGCCCTATGGACCTTTTCCCCGTCCTCAAGGAGCTTCACCAACCTGGCGGAAAAATCCTCCTGGTGGTCCTAGACGGCGTGGGAGGCCTTCCCCTGGAGCCGGGGGGTGCCACGGAGCTGGAGGCCGCTAAAACCCCGAACCTGGACCGCCTGGCCGCGGAAAGCGCCTTGGGCCTCCTCACCCCCGTCCACCCGGGCCTCGCCCCGGGCTCGGGCCCCGGGCACCTGGCCCTTTTCGGGTACGATCCCTTCCGCTACGTGGTGGGCCGGGGGGCCTTAAGCGCCTTGGGCCTGGGGGCGGACTTCCGGGAAGGGGACGTGGCCCTTAGGGGCAACTTCGCCACCCTGGACGCCCAGGGGAAGGTGGTGGACCGCCGGGCGGGAAGGCCCTCCACGGAGGAAAACCGAAGGGTCATCGCCAAGCTAAAGGAGGCCATCCCCCACATAGAGGACGTGGAAGTCCACTTCTATACGGAAAGCGAGCACCGCTTTCTGGTGATCCTCCGGGGAGAAGGCCTTTCGGACGGGATCACGGACACAGACCCCCAAAAAGCGGGCCTTCCCCCCTTGGCGGCCAAGCCCCTGGACGAGGCCTCCGCCAAGACCGCCCGCCTTGTCAACCTCCTCTCCGAGCGCATCCGGGAGGTGCTAAGGGACGAGCCCCGGCTCAACGGGGCCCTTTTCCGGGGCGCCTCCAAGAAGCCCCGGTTTCCCAGTTTCCAGGAGGTGTACGGCCTAAAGGCCGCCGCCATCGCCAGCTACCCCATGTACAAGGGGCTCGCCGCCCTGGTGGGCATGGAGGTCCTCCCCGTGGAGGGGGAAGGGGACGCCCACGAAGGGAAGCTAAAGGCCCTAAAGGAGAACTGGGAGCGGTACGAGTTCTTCTACCTCCACTTCAAAAAGACGGACGCCAAAGGGGAGGACGGGGACTTCTGGGGCAAGGTACGGGAGATTGAGCGCTTTGACGCCCTCCTGCCCGAGCTCCTGGCCCTGAAGCCCGAGGTCCTCGCCCTCACCGGGGACCACTCCACCCCCGCCCTCCTCAAGGCCCACTCCTGGCACCCCGTGCCCCTCCTCCTCAAAGCCCCTTATCTGCGGCGGGACGAGGCCCGGCGCTTCACGGAGGCGGAGGCCTTGAAGGGGAGCCTAGGGCACCTGCGGGGGGTGGAGCTCATGCCCCTCCTCCTGGCCCACGCCGGCCGGCTCTTGAAGTATGGGGCCTAAAATGGAAGGGTGATCCGGCACCGTTTGGGCCTCGAGGAGTTCCAAGCCCCTCTGGAAAAGGCCCCGGAAGGGGCGCGGCTAAAGCTTCTGGACGGCAAGGTGTGCGAGATGGCCCCCATGGGCAGCGAACACGCCGGCCTGGTCACCCACCTGGCCAAACGCCTAGAGCTCTAGGGGGACTGGACGCTGGTCCATGTGCAAAACCCTCTCCTCCTCTCCCCCACCTCCTTGCCCCAACCCGACCTGGCCCTCCTCCGTCCCCGGGAGGACTCCTACCGAACCCGCCTCCTTATGGGTGGCGCCCCTTTTGGGCGGCCCACCCTTCCCCCTTGACCCGCCTAGAGGTACCCCGCCCGCCTAAGCTCCTCCTGGACCGCCTCCAGAACCATCTCGTAGGCCCGGTCCAGATCCACCCCCTTAAGCGTGGCCCCGGCGGCGGGCACGTGCCCGCCGCCCCCCAACTTCAGGGCGATGTTCTGGGCGGAAACCCCGCCCCGGGAGCGGATGGACACCTTCACCCCCTCCTCCCGCTTGCGCAGGAAAACGCTAACCACGCTCCCCTCCACGTAGCGGATGAGGCCCACGAAGTCGTCGGAGTCCTCCTCCTCCCGCTTGGCCTCCTCGGGAAGGTGGGCGGTGACGAGAAGCCCCCCAAAGTGGAAGGCCACGGTGGAGAGAACCTGGCCCATGAGGCGGAAGTAGGAGGGAGGGCGGAACTGGAGGCGGTCGGTGAGCTCGGCCAGCTTTACCCCGTAGCCCACCAGCTCCGCCGCCACCTTGAGCACCTCGGGGGTGGTGTTGGCAAAGCGGAAGTTGCCGGTGTCCGTGAGGATGCCGGTGAGCACGGGAGTGGCGATCTCCGCCGTCCAGGCCACCCCCAGGAGGTCAATGAGGTCCTTGACCATCTGGGCCGTGGCCGCCTTGGAGGGGTCCACCACGGGGAGGTGGCCGAAGCGGGGGTTAGTGCCGTGGTGGTCAATGTTGATGACGAAGCCCTCCACCGGAACCCCCACCACCCTCGAGGGCTCGGCGCTGTCCAAGGCCACCAGGGTGGCCCCGGGGGGAAGCTTGTCCACGGGGTCGGAGTACTCCTCCTCCTTGGGGAGGAAGCGGAGGAAGCGGGGGGGCTCGGCCACCCAGCGGGCGTCCTTGCCCAGGGCCTTGAGGGCCCTATAGAGCCCCAAGGAGCTCCCGATGGCGTCCCCATCGGGGTCCACGTGGGTGGCGATGTAGATGGGGCCCTCCACCGCCCTCAGGACCTCGGCCACGAGCCGCATCTTTTCCCAGTACTTGGGGTCAGGGGCGTTCCCGTCCACGAAGCCCATCCTACAGGTTCCACCCCCCCGCCACCTCGAGGACCTGCCCCGTGAGGTAGGGCTCCCGCACGAAGAAGAGCACCGCCCGGGCCACCTCCTCCAGGAGGGCGAGCCGCCCCATGGGAATCTCCTGAAGGGGCTTGGAAATGGAGTTCTCCGCCACCCCGGGGGCCACCACGTTGGCGGTGATCCCCGCCTGGGCGAAGCGCTTGGCGATGGCCTTGGTGTAAAGGACCACCCCCATCTTGGCGATGGCGTAGGGGGTGACGTGGGGCCTTGCGATGGGGTTGGTGGCCCCGGCGTAGCCGAGGTTCACGATGCGCCCATACCCCTGCGCCACCATGAGGGGGAGGACCTTCTGGGTGAGGAGGAAGGTGGCGGTGAGGTTGGTGTCCATAATCCAGCGCCACTCCTCGAGGCTCACCTCCTCAATGGGCTTGTAGAGGTAATCCCCCACGTTGTTCACCAAGACCCCAATCCCCCCCAGGTGGTAGCGCACCTCCTCCACCAGGCCCGCCACCTCCTCCTCCCGGGTGAGGTCCGCCCGCACCTTGATGGCCTTCACCCCCAGGGCCTCCGCCTCGGCCCGGGTGGCCTCGGCCAGGCCCTCGGAGGTGCGGTAGTGCACGGCCACGTTAAACCCCTCCTTGGCCAAGGCCAGGAGGATGGCCCGGCCAATCCCCTTGGCGCTTCCCGTGACCAGGGCTACCCGCATGGGCCCTCCAGGTACCGCAATAGGAGCTTCCGGGTGAAGGTGTTGAGGGGGTAGGTGAGGGCGGCCTCCGGGGGAAGCCAGGCCCACTCCAGGATCTCCTCATTGGGCCGCACCGCCCCCTCCCCCTTGGCGAAGTAGTTAAAGAGGAGCATGTGGGTGGGCTTGTGGAACTCCGGGCTAAAGAGGGCCTCCTGCACCAGGGCGAAGCGGATTTCCAAAAGCTCCAGCCCCACCTCCTCCCGCAATTCCCGCCTCAGGGCATCCTCCAGGCCCTCACCCCACTCCACCTTTCCCCCCGGCACCCCCCAAAGCCCCCGCCACTTGGCGGTGCGCACCAAGAGCACCTTGCCCCCCTGCTCCACTAGGGCCCCCACCGTGGGGATGGGATACTGCGGACGATCCTCCATACGTACCCAAGGCCAAGATACAGGGCCTGGAGGAGGACAAAGGTGAGGTAGGCCCCAGGCTGGTGGAAGAGGAGAAAGACCCCGAGGAAGAAAAGCTGGGTGCTAAGCCCCAGGTTCACCACACCCGCCAAAGCCCCCTCGTCCCAAAAGCGCAAGGGGTCCAGGCCCAAGCGCCTCTTTAGGAAAAGCTCCAAGGCCCGGATGGCGCGGTCTTGGGGGAGGAAAAGGAGGGCGTAAAGGCCCCGGAGGAGGCGGAGAAGGGGCGTTTCGGGGTCCTGGGGCTCCTCGGGGAGGGGAAGCCCCCGCGCCTCCCGGTAAAGCCGCTCCAGGTTGAAGTCAAAGGACTGCACCAGGGTGAAGACCAAGAAGGCCAGGAGGGCCTTCTCCCCCTCCCCCGTGCGCAGGGCCAGGGCCACAAAAAGGGCGAGGTTGCCCAGGAAGTCCATCTCCGTGTCCAAATAGCGGCCCAAGGCGCTCACCTCCCCCCTGAGCCGGGCGAGCTGCCCGTCGGCGTTGTCCAACACGGTCTTGAGCTGAAGAAGGAGCGCCGCCCAAAGGTCCTCGCCCCGGTAAAGGAGCCAAGCGGCGAGGAGGGCCAGGCCCGTGTGGAAGAGGACCAGGTGGGGAGGGCGCACGGGGGTGGGGAGGAGGAGGCGCACCAGGAGGTGGGCCAGGGGGCGGAAGAGGAGAACGCTCAGGAACTCCTGCACCGGCCTGGCCTTGGCCCCCGGCACCATGGCTAGTCCTTCAGGTGGGCCAAGACCCAGGCCACCACCTCGTCCAGGGTCATGCCCGAGGTGTCCAGGACGAGGGCGTCGGGGGCGGGGGCGCTTTGGGCCTTGTCCCTCTCGTCCCGCACGAGGAGGTCCCGAAGCACGGCCTCGTAGTCGCTTGGCCGCTCCTTGGCCCGCCGCCTGGCCCGAACCTCGGGGCTTGCCGTGAGGTAGAACTTGTGGGGGGCCTCGGGGAAGACGGCGGTGCCCATGTCCCGCCCCTCGGCCACGAAGGGCGGGGGCACCTCCTTGAGCCGTTCGTTCACCCAAGCCCGCACCCCCGGGTGTCGGGCCACCT
Organism: Thermus thalpophilus; assembly: GCF_022760915.1. Classification (NCBI taxonomy): domain Bacteria; kingdom Thermotogati; phylum Deinococcota; class Deinococci; order Thermales; family Thermaceae; genus Thermus; species Thermus thalpophilus. The sequence goes on from NZ_JAKTNS010000024.1 coordinate 34,461, forward strand.
CCGAGACCACCCGGTCCACCTCGAGGGTGTGGAGGAAGGGGGTGAGGTCCTCACCATCCGCCAGGACCCGGTTTTCCCGCCCCGGAACCAGGCGCACCCGCTGGGCCTCAAGAAGCCGCAGGAGCCCGGCCTCGTCCTTGGGGTCCACCCCCGCCCGCAGGGCAAGAAGGGCCGCCGCCCGGTAGAGGAGGCCGCTGGAGAGGTAGGGCACCCCCAGGGCCTCCGCCACCCGCTTCGCCACGGAGCTTTTCCCCGAGGCGGAAGGCCCGTCTAGGGTCACGATCCCCCGCATAGCCCAAGGAGGTCCCGGAAAAAGCCGGGGTAGGAGATCTCCGCCCAGCCGGGCTCCCACACCCTAACCCCCACGGGGAGGCTCGCCACGGCGAAGGCCATGGCGATGCGGTGGTCGTGGAAGGGCTCCACCTCCCCCGGGCGCACCCCGCCCCCCCGGATCCTGAGCCAGTCCGGGCCCTCTTCCACCTCCACCCCCAAGGCCCTCAGGTTGTGGGCGATGGCGGCCACCCGGTCCGACTCCTTCACCCGGAGCTCGGAAAGGTTGGGGATGAAGGTCTCCCCTTCCGCCCAGGCGGCGGCGGCGGCCAGGATGGGCACCTCGTCCACCATGAGGGGGATGAGGGCGGGGTCCACGGAAACCCCCTTTAGGGGGCTATACCGGGCCCGGATGTAGCCCACGGGCTCCCCCGCCTCCCCTTCCAGGACCCGCCACTCCAGGTCCGCCCCCATGGAGGCAAGGACCTGCAAAAGCCCGGTGCGGGTGGGGTTCAACCCCACCCCCTCCACCACCACCTCTGAGCCCGGGGTGATGAGGGCCGCCACCAGGAAGAAGGCGGCGGAGGAGAAGTCCCCCGGCACCACCAGGTCCCGGGCGGGGAAGGGGTCCGCCCGGCGCGTCCGGATCCGGTTCCCCTCCACCCCAAGGGGCAGGCCGAAGTGGCGGAAAAGCCTTTCCGTGTGGTCCCGGGTGGGCACGGGCTCCTCCACCTCCGTGACGCCCTCGGCGAAGAGGCCGGCGAGGAGGAGGGCGCTTTTCACCTGGGCGCTGGGCACGGGAAGGGTGTAGCGGATGCCCCGCAACGACGCCCCCCGCACCGCCAAGGGCGCCCTTTTCCCCCCTTCCCGCCCGTCCACCTGGGCCCCCATGGCCCTTAGGGGCTCCACCACCCGGCCCATGGGGCGGCGGCGCAGGGAGTGATCCCCGGTCAGAACGGCGAAAAGCCCCTCCTGCCCCGCGAGGATGCCCAGGATGAGGCGCATGAGGGTCCCGGCGTTGCCGCAGTCCAAGACGTCCCCGGGCTCCTTCAGGCGAAGGCCCTGGCCCCGCACCCGGAAGTGGGGGCCCTCCTCGGCGATCTCCGCCCCCAAGGCCCCAAGGACCCGGGCGGTGGAGAGGGTGTCCCCGGCCTTGAGGGGGTAAAGGAGCCTTCCCTCCCCCTCCGCCAGGGCGAGGAGCATGAGGCCCCGGTGGGTCACGGACTTGTCCCCGGGCACCCTTAGGGCCCCCCGCAAGGGGCCCGAGGGCTTCAGGTCCAGGTGGGCGCGGTCCATGCCCCCTAGTCTTGGGCGGGAAGGGGCCTTCGGTCAAGGGCGAGGCTTGGAAGAAGGGGAGGGGCTTTCTAAAATAGGGGGCAAGCATGGCCCTTGCCTGGCAAAGCCCGGTTTATCTGGAACGAGGCCGCCTTTTGGACCGCCTTCCCGAGGAGGTGGGCTTCGCCGTCCACCTGCAGGCCCCGGCGGGCTTCGGCAAGAGCGTCTTGGCCGGGCAACTGGCGGCAAGGCTAGGGATGCGCACCCTCTGGGGGAGCGCCCTCCTCGGGGAGCCCCGGGCCCTTTTGGCCCGGGGCCTGGGCCTGCCGGAAGAGGCGCCTTGGGGCGTGGTCCTGGAAGGCCTGAAGGCCGAGCCCACCCTGGTGGTCCTGGAGGACCTCACCGGGGAGGAGGCCCTCTCCCCCCTCCTCCGCACCCTCCCCTGCCTCCTGGTCCTGGCGAGCCGCAAACCCCTCCCCTACCCCGAGCTCCCCAAGCTCCTGGCGGAGGGAAGGTTGGTGCGCCTAGGCCCCGAGGACCTGGCCTTTACCCTCGAGGAGGCCCGGGCCCTCTTCGGGGGGCGGGAAGGCTTTGAAGAGGCCCACCGGGCCACGGGGGGGTGGCCCTTGCCCCTCTTCCTCTCCGCCCTCACGGGCCGGCCCCCGGAGGCGGAAGCCCTCCTCCAGGGCCTAAGGGAAAGCCTGAGCGAGGATGAGTTTAGGGAGGGGCTTCTCCTTGCCGCCCTTCCCTTCCTCCCCCAAGCCCACGCCACCCCCGCCACGGAAAACCTCTTCCAAAAAGGCCTCCTGCGCCTCACCCCCGAGGGCTTCCGCCTCCACGACCTCATGCGGGAGATGGCCCTACGAAGCCTCCTCCTCGAGGTGCAAAAGGCGGTGCGGGAGGCGGAAGGGAGGCTTCCCCCAGAGCTTTTGGCCGAGGCCTACTTCGCCTCTGGCCTCAGGGAAGACCTCCTCGCCCTCCTGGAAAGGCCCATCCAGATATCCACCCCGGCGGAGCGCCTCCTCGCCTGGGAAGCGCTCTTGCGCACGGGGGGGCCCAGGGCCAAGCTGCGCCTGGGGGAGGCACTTTTGCAGTGCGGCAGGAAGGAGGGCGTTTCTCTTTTGGAGGGCCTCTTGCACGAGGAACCTCGGGTCGCCCTTACTGCCCTAGGGCACCTGGCCTACTACCTGGCCGAGCCCATGCTGGGGCAGGACCTGCCCCGGGCCCGGGCCTACCTGGAGCGGGGCCTCGCCCTTCTGGACCGGGTGCCGGGGGAGCTTGCGGGGCGCTTCCTCAACGACGCGGCCCGGGTGCCCTACGAGGAGGGAAAGCCCTTGGAGGCCATGGGGCTTTTGGAGGAGGCCCTAAGGCGCCTTCCCCCGGAAAGCCCCTACCGCGCCGCCCCCCTCACCAACCTGGCCCTTTTGCGCTTTGAGCTCCACGGGGATCTCCTGGGGCGGATCACCGCCCTCGAGGAGCTCGGGCTTTCCCCTAGCTACACCCACGCCAATCTCCCTGGCCACCTGCGGGACCTGGGGCGGCTTTACCTCCTCCTCGGGGAAAGGGACAAGGCCAAGGCGTACCTGAAGCGGGCCCAAGAGGCCCCCGGGAACCCCTTGGCCGCCCTCGAGGCCGCCATGCTCCTCGCCCACCTGGAAGGGGACGAAGGAGCCCTCGCCCGCCTCCTGGCCCAAGCGGAGCTCTGGGAAAACCCTTACCTGGTGGCTCGGGGCAGGGCGCTTTTGGCGGAGCTTCGGGGAGACCCAAGCCTGGTGGAGGGCCTAGAGGGCTTCCTCCCCCGGCTCACCCTGGCCCTCCTCAAGCGGGACGCAAGCCTCCTCCCCCCCTACCCCGAGGAGCGGGAGGAAAGGCTCTACTGGCACGCCGCCCGCTACCGCCTTTTGGGGGAGGGGAAGGACCTGGACGCCCTCCTAAACCTCACCCAGGTGGGGGCCCGCATCCTCCCCGGCCTCCTCCCCCTCTCCCTCCTCCCCCGCAACCGCCCCGAGCTCGCCCAGGCCTACCCCCTGGAGGAGGTCCTGCGCCTGGGCCCCCGGGAAGCCGTCCTCCTCCGCCACGGGGAAATCCCCCCCTTGCGGGCGGAGGTCCTGGGGAGGTTCCGCCTGGAGGGTCCCTTGGGCCCCGTGGCCCTCAAGGGCAAGGCCAAGGAGGTCTTCGCCCTCCTCCTCCTGGGCCTCCCTCGGGAGGAGGTGGCCTTCGCCCTCTGGCCCGACCTCTCCGAAGAGGCCGCCCTCAATAACCTCTACGTCTGGCTCGCCCGGCTCCGGAAGGTCCTGGAACCCTGGGGGGTCCCCACCTACCTCCTGGAGGAGGGCCTTGCCCGGGTGGAGGCGGACCTCTTCGCCCTGGAAAGGGCCCTGGCGGAAGGGAAAGCCGAGGAGGCGCTACGGCTTTACCAAGAGCCCCTCTTCCCCGGCCTGGACCACCCCCTTCTGGACCGCAGACGGGAGGAGGTCTTCCACCGGGTGCGGGCCCTTTTCCTGCAAAAGGGCGAGCCCCTTTACCTGGAGCGCCTCTTGGAGCTAGACCCCCTGGACGAGGAAGCTCTTACCCTCCTGGTGGAAACCTGCCTGAAGAGGGGACAAAGGGCCCGGGCCCTGCGTTTTTTGGAAGGATACCGCAAGCGGCTTTGGCAAGAGCTTGGGGAAAAGCCTTCCCCCAGGCTCCAGGCCCTTCTTAGAGGCTGTCGTAAAAGTCCTCCACGGCCAGCTACGCGGCCCTAGCCAGCCGC
>NZ_JAKTNS010000025.1:0-37845 GCF_022760915.1 Thermus thalpophilus
TTCTCTCCCTTCTCCCGCCCCCTCCGGGGTACAAGGCAATTTACTAGGCAAGCCCACCGAGGCGCTTTCGTCCTAGGATGGGGGCATGCGCTGGCACGGGGTCTACCGCCGCCACGTTTTGGCGCCCCACTACCGTTTCGCCCGCGAGCGCCTGGTGCCCCACTTCTTTGACGCCCTCACCGCTTACGCCCTGGAGCTCGCCCGCCTGGGGGTGCCCAGGGCCAAGGAGGCGGTGGCGGCCCTAAGGGAACTCCGCACCCTGCCCCTGCCCAGCTTCACCGGGGAGGTGGAGGACGTCTTCTTTTCCATCCAGCTCCAGCTCGCCGAGCACTGGGGGGAGGAGGTGGCGGGGGCGGTGCGCCGCGGGCTTTCCCGCAACGACCTGGACCTCACCGTGTTCCGCTCCTACCTGCGGGACCAGGTCATCGCCCTTTTGGGCGACTTTTGGCGGCTACGGCGCGTCCTTTTGCGTCTGGCGGAGGCCCACTTTGGCCTGCCCCTCGTCCTTGCCACCCATCACCAGCCGGCCCAGCCCTCCACCCTGGACCACTACTTGCTCGGGGTGGGAGCCCTCTTGGAGCGGGACTACCGGAGGCTTGCCAACGCCCTTGCTACCCTGGACCGCTCCCCTTTGGGGGCGAGCGCCTTGGCGGGAAGCCCCTACCCCGTGGACCGCGCCCGCCTGGCGGCCCTTTTGGGCTTTCAGGGACCGGTGGAACACACCCTGGACGCCGTGGCCGCCGGGGATTACGCCTTGGAGCTCGCCTTCGCCCTGGCGGGCTTGGGGGCGAGCCTTTCCCGCCTCCTCACCGACCTCCTGGCCTGGACGGCCCGGGGGGCTTTTGTGGTGGGGGAGAGCCTGGCCCAAGGCTCCAGCTTCATGCCGCAGAAGCGAAACCCCGTGGTGCTGGAACACGCCCGCATCCGGGCGGGGAGCCTGCTGGGGGGGGCGGGGGTTTTGGCCCACCTCAACCACAACACCCCCTTTACCGACCTCAACGACCACTCCACGGGGGCCTTGGAGCCCCTGGACGCCCTTTTGGCCGAGGGGGAGGCGGCCTTGGAGCTCACCCGGGTGGCCCTGGAGGAAAGCCGTTTTGTTCCGGACCTGCTCCTCGAGGCCCTCTCCCCCGAGGTCCTGGCCTCGGAGGCGGTGGATCTATTGGTGCGCAAAGGGGTACCCCTCCCCGAGGCCTACCGCCGGGTGCGGAGAGCCTTGCCGGGGGTGCGGCCGGAGCTTTTGGGGGTGGAGCGGGAGGAGCTTGTGGCCTGGATGAGCCTCGAGGCCTTCTTCGCCCGGCGGGAGGTCCTGGGGGGCGTGGGCCCGAGGGCGCGGCAGGAAGCTCTCGGCAAGGCCAAAAAGCGCCTTCGGGAGGACCGGAAGGCCCTAGCCGCTTTGCGGGCGAGGGTGCGCCTGGCCCGCCGGCGCCTCCTCTCGGAGGACTTGGAGGGTCAAGAAGGCCTGGAGGGTCTTAGGGAGAAGGGCGAGGTAGAAGGCGAGGAGGAGGAGCAGGAGCCCTGAGGCCAGGAAGCCAAAAAGGAGGCTACCGAGGCCTTCCGCCAAAGCCCGGGTGGCCAGGGTGAAGGCGGCCAGGGGAAAGACGAGGCTCCAAAGGCCCGGGCCAGAGGGAAGCCTCCTTTCCCGTAAGAGGGTTTCCCCGAGCAGGGCCAGCGCCCACACCAGCCACCAGCCCCCGAGCCCCCAAAGGGCGGTGCCCAGGAGGTAGAGGCCCTCGAGGCTCCCCCCGTAAAGCCCCACCGCCCGGGCCCCTTCCAGAAGGCTCAAGGGGGCGAGGATCCCCACCCCCACGGGGGCGAGGCCGATGAAAAGGCTAGGGGTGAGCTCGGGGGCCGGGCGCTCGTGGGCGTAGAGGCGGCCAAAGAGGATGGACCCTGCCCAAAGAAAGAGGACGTACCCCAAGCCCAAGAACATGAGGAGGGCGTGGAAGGTTTCCGCCGACCAGGACCCTAGGAAGGGCAAGAGGGGCCCGCCCGTGAGGGGCACCACCAGGGTGGAAACGGGAGGGATGAACCAGGTGCCGTTGGCCGCCTCGAGGGGCAGGCGCAACCGGGTGAAGACCAGATACCCGATGAGGAGGCTCATGAGGAGGACGAGGGGCGCCCCGGTGAGGAAAAGGCCCAAAGCGAGCGCCTTGAACCCCACCACCTTGAGGCTTGCCAGGGCGAAGAGGAGGAAGGCCAAGGGAAGGGTGGCGTAGAGCTGGGAGAGGAGGGGGTGGTGGAGCTCCCGCCAAACCTGGTCCGGGTGGCGGAGGAGCTTGGCCAGGAAGAACCCCAAGCTTAGGGCGAAGAGAAGGGCGGTGAGGCCGTAGGCCAAAACCCCGAGGCCCAAGGCCCCGAACCGGGCCAGGGCCAAGGCCACCCCACTTCCCCCCATGACCGCCGCAAACCAGCCCGGGTGGAAGAAGCGCGCGCTCATACCCCCCATCTTCCGATAGGGGGAGGGGGTATGTCAACGCTCCCGGAAATGCTCCACCGTGCGCCGGATGCCCTCCTTAAAGCCCACCTGGGGCCGCCAGCCATGGGCCATGAGCTTGACGGGGGAGAGGACGCTCCGCTCCAGGTCCCCCGGGCGCGGGGGGGCGGGGTTTACCTCCGGCGCTTTCCCCGCCGCCTCCGCCACCGCCTCCAGCACCTCCTGGGTGGTGTGGCCTTCCCCCGTGCCCACGTTGTAGACCCCTTCCAGGCTCCTTAGGGCCAGGTTATGGGCCCGCACCACGTCCTCCACGTAGATGTAGTCCCGCACGCACCCCTCGTCCCCGGGGGTCTTCCGGGCGTAGAGGGTAACGGGCTCGCCCTTGAGCACCCGTTTCGCGAAGATGGCCACCACCCCCGCCTCCCCGTGGGGATCCTGGCGGGGCCCGTAGACGTTGCCGTAGCGCAGGGCCACCCACTTGAGGCCGTAGTTCTGCCCGTAGGCGGAAAGGTAGTGTTCAAAGGCCGCCTTGCTTGCGGCGTAGGGGCTTTTGGGCCTAGGGGGCCAGGTCTCCTCGGCGGCTTCCCCTTCCGGCACCTCCCCGTAGATGGCCCCGCCCGTGGAGGCGAAAACCAGCTTCTCCACCCCCCACTTGCGGCAGGCCTCGAGGAGGTTAAGCCCCCCCAGGAGGTTCACCTCAAAGTCCAGGACCGGGTTTTCCACGCTCACCTTTACCGAGGCCTGGGCCGCCTGGTGGGACACGTGGGTGGGGCGGAACTCGCGGAAGACCCGCTCTAGCCCCTCCTTGTCCCTCAGGTCCACCTTGTAGAAGTAGATGCCCTTGGGCACGTTTTCCCGCTTGCCCGTGGCCAGGTTGTCCAGGACCGCCACTTCCACCCCTTCTTTCCATAGGCTTTCCACGATGTGGCTGCCGATGAAGCCGGCACCGCCCGTAACCAAGACGCGCATACGGCCTCCTCGGGCGCAAAGCGCCCACCCCATTTTAAGGAGGTTTTAGCCCACCTTTACCTCGGGCTCGTTCCCCGGCTTCCACTTGATGGTGCACCCGATGGCGGGGGCCTCGGCCAGGGGGGGCTCCTTGCCCTGGAGCAGGGCCTCTATGGCTGCCTCGAGGTCGTGGCTTTGCACCTGGGTGGGGTCCTTGGGGCTATCGTTCACCCGGCCGTGGTAGCGGAGGAGCCTTTTCTCGTCAAAGAGGAAGACCTCGGGGGTCCTCAGGGCCTTGTAGGCCTTGGCCACCTCTTGGCTCTCGTCCAAGAGGTAGGGGAAGAGGATGCCGTGCTCCTTGGCGAAGGCCACCATGCCCTCGGGGCTATCCTCGGGGTACTTCGCATGGTCGTTGGCGTTGATGCCCACGAAGGCCACCTTGCCCCGGTACTTTTCCGCCAGGGCCACCAGCTCGCCGATGGAGCCCTTCACGTAGGGGCAGTGGTTGCACATGAAGACCACCGCCAAAAGGGGCTCCTGGAACTGGGAAAGGCGGTAGCGCCCGCCCCGAGGGTCGGGGAGCTCGGCGTCAATGAGGGGGCTTCCTAGGGGGAGTTCCGGGTACTGGAGCATGCCCTCATGCTAAGCCTTTTCCGCCTGGGACAACAAGCCCTGGCCCTCTTGGGTATCCTGGGGTGTATGCGAGGGCTTTCCAGCGAGGAAGCGAGGCGCAGGCTCCAGGAGTTCGGACCCAACGCCCTACCGGAAGAGCCGGAGGAGCCCCTTTGGCGGAGGTTCCTGCACCAATTCCAAAGTCCTCTGATCTACATCCTCCTCTTCGCCCTCGCCGTTGACCTGGCCCTTTGGCTTGCCGAGGGGGCCCATGGCGTTCCCCTGGAGTCCTTGAGCATCCTGGTCATCCTCCTCCTGAACGCCGGGCTTGGCACCTTTCAGGAAAAGCGCTCGGAGGAGGCTTTAAAGCGCCTGAAGGCCTTAGCGGAGCCCCTGGTCTACGTCCTCCGCGATGGCCGCTTTGTACGCCTGCCGAGCCGGGAGCTGGTTCCTGGGGACGTGGTGCGTTTGGAGGCCGGGGACCGCATCCCCGCGGACGGCGTCTTGCTGGAAGGAAGCGGGGTCTTGGTGGACGAAAGCGTCCTCACCGGGGAAAGCGTGCCCGTGGAAAAGGGGGTGGGGGAGGAGGTCCACGCCGGGACCCTCCTCGTGCGGGGGCGGGCCCTTGTGGAGGTGACCCGCACCGGGCTCAAAAGCGCCATGGGGCGCATCGCCGCCCTCCTCGCCGGGATGGAGGAGGAAAAAACCCCTTTAGAGCGCCGGCTCCACGCCTTCGGAAACCGGGTGGCGCGTTGGGTGCTTCTCCTCGCCCTGGCCCTGGTCCTCCTCGGCTTTTGGGTGGAGGGGTTTTCCGCCAAGGTGGTCCTCTTCGCCGTGGCCTTGGCGGTGGCGGCTGTGCCCGAGGGGCTTCCCGCCATCCTCACCTTGGCGTTGAGCCTGGGGATGGAGCGCATGGCCCGCCGCAAGGCGGTGGTGCGGCGCCTGGCCGCGGTGGAGGCCTTGGGGAGCGTGACGGTGATCGCCACGGACAAGACGGGCACCCTCACGGAAAACCGCATGGAGGTGGAAAGCGTGGTGGGCCTAGACCCCGAAGGGGCCCTCCTCGCCATGGTGCTCTGCAACGACGCCGATCTCGCCACGGGGGCGGGGGATCCCTTGGAGCTCGGCCTCCTTCGCTACGCCGCCAAGGCCGGCTTGGACGTGGAGCGGCTTAGGCGGGAGTACCCCCGCCTTTCCGAGCGCCCCTTTGACAGCGCCTGGAAGTACATGCGGGTGACCACGCCCAAGGGGAGCTACCTCAAGGGGGCGCCCGAGGCCCTGATCCCCAGGCTTGCCCTCACTGAGCAGGAAAAGGCCCGCCTCCTGCAGGAGGCGGAGGCCCACGCCGCTAAGGGGTACCGGGTATTGGCCCTAGCCTTTGGCGAAGGTGAGCGGGAGGAAGGCCTCCGCTTCCTCGGCTTCGTTTTGCTCCTGGACCCACCCCGGCCCGAGGTGCCCGAGGCCATGCGCCGGATCCTGGCGGCGGGGGTACGGGTGGTGATGGTCACGGGGGACCACCCCGCCACCGCCCTGGCCATTGCCCGGCGCATCGGCCTTCCGGTGGAAACGGTGGCCACGGGGGAGGACCTCGAGGACCTCTGCGATGAGGAGCTGTTAGAGGTGGACGTGTTTGCCCGGGTGAAGCCGGAGCAAAAGCTACGGATTGTGGACGCCCTTCAAAGGGCGGGGGAGGTGGTGGCCATGACCGGGGACGGGGTGAACGACGCCCCGGCCCTCAAGCGGGCGGACGTGGGGGTGGCCATGGGCGAGCGGGGCTCGGAGGTGAGCCGGGAGGTGGCGGATCTGGTGCTTCTGGACGACAACTTCGCCACCCTGGTGGCCGCCATTGAGGAGGGGCGGAGCATCTACGAGAACATCCAGAAGTTCCTCCGCTTTCTCTTCTCCACCAACCTCTCGGAAATCCTGGTGGTGGCGGCGGGCATGGTCTTCGCCGCTATATTGGGCTTGAGGGACGCCGCCGGCCACCTCCTCTTGCCCCTCACGGCGGTGCAGATCCTCTGGATTAACCTGGTGACGGACGGCCTCCCCGCCCTGGCCCTGGCCCTGGACCAAAACCCCGGGGTGCTTAGGCGCCCCCCGCGGCCCAAGGAAAGCCCGCTCCTGGACGGGCCTTCCCTGCGCTTTGTCCTCCTCACCGGGGGGGTGAAGGCGGGGCTCGCCCTGGGCCTTCTCGCCCTTCTGCCCCACTGGGTGGGGGTGGAGGCGGCCCGGAGCGCCACCTTCCACTTCATGGCCGTGGGGCAACTCTTCTTCGCCTACGCCGCCCGGCACACCGAGCTCGTCCCCCTACCGAACCCCTACCTACACGGGGCCGTGGCCCTGGGGATTTTGGCGCAGCTCGCCCTGGGCACCTGGTTCCCAGGGCTCGTGGAGGCGGTGCCCCTTCCCCCTTGGCTTTGGGGGGGGGTGCTCGCCCTGGCCCTTCTGGCCTGGGGCCTGGCGGAGGCGGTGGACCGGCTAGTATGGCGAAAGGAGGTGTTGCGGTGAAGGCGAAGGACGTGATGGTAAGCCCGGTGGTGAGCGTGCCCCTAGGCGCCACCTTGGACCAGGTGGCGCGGCTCATGGTGGAGCGCCGCATTGGAAGCGTGCTGGTGGTGGACGGGCAAGGGAAGCTGGTGGGCGTCGTCACGGAAACGGACTTCCTCAAGGAGCGGGGGATCCCCTTTTCCACCTACCGGGCCCCCATGCTCTTGGGCCGCTTTCTGGACGGGGCGGGAATAGAGCGGATCCTGGAGGAGGCCCGCACCACCCGGGTGGAGGAGATCATGACCGCCCCGGTGCACGCCGTGGGCCCCGAGGAGCCCCTGGGCCGGGTTTTGGACCTCATGCTCACCTACGACATCAACCACGTGCCCGTGGTGGACGAGGGGGGCAAGCCCGTTGGCATCATCTCCCGCTTTGACCTCCTAAGGCTCCTCCAGGCCCGCCTATGACCGGGCTCGCTTTCTTGGGCGTGGCCTTGGTGGTCTTCGCCGTGGCGCGGGTGGCCCACTAGGGGGGACGCCCTGGCGGAGAAGCGGGGCTGGGGCCGGGCCTGGGCGGGGGCCACCTCCCTGCCCGAGGTGGTGGGGGCATTGAGCGCCGCCCGGATTGGAGCCTTTGACCTGGCGGTGGGGAACGTCCTGGGCTCCCACCTCTTCAACGCCCTCATCCTGGCCTGGCACGACCTCTTTACCCCCAGGTCCTTTTTCCAGGAGGTCCACGAGAGCCACCCGCCAGCGCTTCTCGTCGCCTTGGCCATGGAGGGCGTGGTCTTGGAGGGGGTGAGCTACCAGGCCGTGCGCAAGCTGGCCGTGATGCCCTGGCCCCTTACCTCCTCGGGCTTCTTTGGCTTTACGCCCTGCGGTGAGGCACCACCAGGACGGGCTTGGGGCTTTTGCGCACCACCTCGAGGGCCACGCTCCCCAGGAGCACGCTGTCAAGCCCCGTGCGGCCGTGGCTGCCCATGACGATGAGGTCGTGCCGTTCCGCCTCCTTTAGGATCACTTCCGCCGCCCGGCCCTCCAGTAGGTGGGCCTCAAAAGCTACCCCCAGCTCCTCCGCCAGGTGGGTTCCCCGGTCCAGGGCCTGAAGCCCCACCTGGCGCAGGTCCTCTAGGAGGGCGCGGTAATAGGGAAGGGTTTCCGGGCCCAAAAGGAGCCTGGGCCCTAAGGGCTCCAAAACGTAAAGGAAGCTGACCTTGGCCCCCAGGGCCTTGGCCAAGCGGAGGCCTTCCTCGAGGCCAACCTCGGCGGCCTCGCTCCCATCCGTGGGCAACAAGAGGCGCTTATACATCCTTACCCCTCAATGACCACGGGCAGGATCACGGGGTCGCGGCCCGTGGCCTTCTTCAAGAACTTCTTCACCGGGTAGTAGATGTCGTCCCGGATGCGCTCCAAAGGCTTTTTCTCCCGCACGCCGTTTTGCAAAGCCTCTAGGGCCATGCGCCGCACCTCCCCCAAAAGCCTTTCCCCCGCCTTCACGAAGCCCCGGGACACCACCTCCACCACCGGGTCCTCCCCCGCCAGGGCGGTGATGACCACCAGGCCCTCCTCCGCCATGTGGCGCCGGTCGGCCAGGATCTCCTCGGTGATGTCCCCCACGCCCAGGCCGTCCACGTAAAGCACCCCGTGGGGCACCTCCCCCGCCTTCTCAAAGGTGTCCCGGGTGAGGCGGTACACGGCCCCGTTTTCCCCGATCAAGGTCTTCTCGGGCGGACGGCTCATCCCCTCCGCCAGCCACTTGAAGTTCACTTGATGGCGCACCTCCCCGTGCCACGGGAGGAAGAAGCGGGGGGTGGTGAGGTTCAAGATGAGCTTGAGCTCCTCCTGGGAGGCGTGGCCCGAGGCGTGGACCTTGTAGGTGGGGGGGTAGAGGACGTAGGCCCCCAGGGCGTACAGGCGGTTGATGACCCGGTTCACCGCCTCCTCGTTGCCGGGGATGGGGCTAGAGGAAAGGATCACCGTGTCCCCGGGCTTGATGGCCATCTTGGCGTGCCCCTCAAAGGCCAGGCGGTGGAGGACGGACATGGGCTGGCCCTGGCTTCCCGTGGCCAGGATGAGGACCTGGTGGTCGGGGAGGTCCTTCACCTCCTCCAGGGTGTAGAGGCGGTCCTTCACCTTCAGGTAGCCCAGCTCCATGGCGATGCGGCTGAACTTGAGCATGCTCCGCCCCTCCATGGCCACCTTGCGCCCGTACTTCTCCGCCGCCCAGATCACCGACTGGATGCGGTGGATGTGGCTGGCGAAGGTGGTGACGAAGACCCGCCCCGGGGCGCGGCCGATGACCCGGTCCAGCTCCTTGGCGATCTCCATCTCGCTCGGGGTGTAGCCGGGCCGCTCGGCGTTGGTGGCGTCGGCGATGAGGAGCAAAACCCCTTCCGCCCCCGCCTGGGCCACCTTGGCCAGGTGGGAGACCTTGCCGTCAATGGGCGTGGCGTCCAGCTTGAAGTCCCCGGTGTGAACGATGGTGCCGATGGGGGTGCGGATCACCACCCCGGAGTTGTCGGGGATGGAGTGGGTCATGCGGAAGAGGTCCAGGTTGAAGTACCGCCCCACCTGGATGCGGTCGTCGGGGGAGACCTCCTTCAGGTTGAAGGCCCCGGGCCTCAGGCCAAACTCCTCCAGCTTGCCCTTCAAAAGCCCCAGGGTGAGCTTGGCCCCGTAGATGGGCACGGGGCTTTCCTTGCCGAAGACCATGGGCAGGATGAAGGGGAGGCCTCCGATGTGGTCCTCGTGGCCGTGGGTGAGGACCCAGGCCTTGATGCGGTGGCGGTTTTCCACCAGGTAGTCCACCCGGGGGATGAGGAGGTCCACCCCGGGCATCCCCTCGTCGGGGAAGGCTAATCCCCCGTCCAGGACGAAGATTTCCTCGCGGAAGCGAAAGGCGGTGATGTTCTTGCCGATCTCCCCCATCCCCCCCAAGGGGATGATCTCCACGGCGTCCTGGGGGCCGCTTGCGGCAACCGGGGTCTCTTGCGGCCGCTTCTTGCGCCTCCTCCTGGGCTTGCGTTCTTGCGTTTCCATAAACCTCCCATCTTCCCGGCTAGGCCGGGGTTACGGCTTGGGGAACCCCCAGGGGCTAGCCGCGCCGCCTGGGGGGGATTTTGCCTTCCAGCTCGGGCCGGATCAGGTCAATCTTGCCCCGCTCGTCAATGCGGTGGACCTTGACCTTGATCACGTCGCCCACCTTAAGGTGGTCCTCCACCCGCTCCACCCGGCCCGGGGCGATCTGGCTGATGTGCAAGAGACCCTCGGTGCCCGGGAAGAGGCTGATGAAGGCGCCAAAGGGGGTGATCTTGGTGACGGTGCCCTCGTAGACCTCGCCCACCTTGGCCTCGCGGGTGAGGTCTTCTATGCGCTTCTTGGCCTTTTCCGCCGCCTCGAGGTCCGCGGAGTAGATGCGCACCGTCCCGTCTTCCTCTATGTCCACCTCCACGCCCAACTCCTCCAGGGCCCTCACGTTCTTCCCCCCAGGGCCGATGACCAGCCCGATTTTCTCCACCGGCACCTTGAGGGTGAGGATCCTCGGGGCGAAGGGCTTGAGCTCGGGGCGCGGGGCTGGGAGGACGCTTTCCATGATGGAGAGGATCTGAAGCCGGGCTTCCCGGGCCTGCATCAGGGCCTCCTTGAGCACCTCCCGGGGCAACCCCCCCACCTTGTTGTCCATCTGCAAGGCGGTGACCCCGTCCCGGGTGCCCGCCACCTTGAAGTCCATGTCCCCGAGGGCGTCCTCGAGGCCCAGGATGTCCGTGAGGATCACCGCCCGGTCGCCTTCCCACACCAGGCCCATGGCCACCCCGGCCACGGGCTTTTGGATGGGCACCCCGGCGTCCATGAGGGCCAGGCAGCCGGCGCAAACCGTGGCCATGGAGCTGGAGCCGTTGGACTCCAGCACGTCCCCCACCACCCGGATGGTGTAGGGGAAGCTTTCCTCAGGCGGGAGCACCGCCCTTAGGGCCCGCTTGGCCAGGTTGCCGTGGCCCACCTCCCGCCGGGAAACCCCGCGGAGCCGCTTCACCTCCCCGGTGGAGTAGGGGGGGAAGTTGTAGTGGACCAGGAAGGGGTCGGTCTCGTCAATCCCCAGGTCGTCAATGATCTGCTCGTCCCGGCCCGTGCCCAAGGTGACGGTGCCCAGCACCTGGGTCTCCCCCCGGGTGAAGACCGCCGAGCCGTGGGCGCGGGGCAGGACGTCCACCTCCACCCAGATGGGCCTTAGGTCCTTGGGGCCGCGGCCGTCCGCCCGCTTGCCCTCCTCCAAGACCAGGCGCCGGAGCTCCCGCCGCACCACCTCGTCAAAGGCGCTCTCGTAGAGGGGCTTTTTGCTCTCGTCCGGGGTGCCGTCCTCCAGCCGGGGCAGGACCTCGGCGATGAGGCTTTCGGCGAAGGCCTCGAGGGCCCGGCTCCTTTCCCCCTTGCTCGCCGTCTGGAGCACCTGGGAAAGCCCCCGCTCCAGGGCCAGGCGGTAGAGGGCTTCCTTCTCCTCCTCGGGAAGGGTTTCCGGGGGCGTCCAGGCCATCTTGGGCTTGCCGAGCTCCCTCGCCATCCTTTCCTGGAGCTCCAGGATGGGCTTCATCTCCTTGTGGGCGAACTCCAGGGCCTGGACCAGGGTCTCCTCGTCCACCTCCTTCGCCCCGGCCTCCACCATCAGGATGGCCTCCCGGCTTCCCGCCACCACCAGGTCCAGCTGGCTTTCCTCCAGCTCCTGGAGGGTGGGGTTGAGGACGAACTGCCCGCCGATGAGCCCCACCCGCACCGCGGCGATGGGGCCTTCCCAGGGAATGTCGGAAAGCATAAGGGCGGCGCTGGCCCCAATGGGCCCCAGGATGTCGGGGGGGTTCTTCTGGTCCGCGGAAAGCACCGTGAGGATGACCTGCACCTCGTGGCGGAAGCCCTTGGGGAAGAGGGGCCGGATGGGGCGGTCCGTCATTCGGGCGGAAAGGATGGCCTTTTCCCCCGGGCGCCCCTCCCGGCGCATGAAGCTCCCCGGGATCTTGCCCACGGCGTAGTGGCGCTCCTCAAACTCCACGGTGAGGGGCAGGAATTCCGCCTGGATGGGCTCCTCCGAGGCTTGGGCCGTGGCGAGGACCACGGTGTCCCCGTAGCGCACCAAGACGGAGCCGGAAACCTGCTTGGCGTACTTGCCCGTTTCCAGGACCAAGGGGCGTCCCGCCACCCGGGTTTCGTATCGGAAGGCTTGGGGTGTGTTGGGTGTGGCTTCTGGCATACGCTCCTCTAAGCGAAGGGCGGAGCCCTAAGGCCCCGCCCCCGACCTAAACCCCAGTTTACTTCCTCAGGCCCAGCTTCTCAACCAGGGCGCGGTAGCGTTCAGGGTCTTCCCGCTCCAGGTAGCGAAGAAGCCTGCGGCGCTGCCCCACCAGCATGAGGAGACCCCGGTGGGAGTGGTGGTCGTGCTTGTGCACCTGGAGGTGCTCGGAAAGCTTGTTGATGCGCAAAGTGAGTAGCGCCACCTGCACCTCGGTGCTCCCCGTGTCCCCGGGGAAGCGGGCGAACTCCTCTATGACCTTCTGCTTCTCCTCCTTGGTGATGGGCATTTTGACCTCCGTCAGGGGGGAAGGCGCCTTTTTGCCCCTTCCTCCTCAAAGCCCGCTTCGGGCCTCACCTAGGATAGGCCCCCCGCCCCTTCCCGTCAAGGAGGAAGAGGAAAAGGGCCAAGAGGGCGAGGCTTGCCCCCGCGGCGAAGGCCACCTCGGGCCCCAAGGCCTGCCAAAGAAGCCCGAAAAGCAGGCTTGCGGGAAAGAGAAGCACCCCCACCACCGTGTGGTAGAGCCCGATGGCACTGGCCTTGGCCTCTTTAGGGACCAAGGTGGCGAGGTAAGCGCGGCTGCTCCCCTCAAACGCGGCGGAGTAAAGGGCGTAAAGGAGCAAGAAGGCCACCCCCCAGGCGGGGCTTTCCGCCCAGGCGAAGCCCAGGTAGACCAAGGCGTAAAGGAAAAACCCCAGGGCCACCACCCGCCTTAAGCCCACCCGGTCCGCCAGGCTCCCCAAGGGGTAAGAGAGCAGGGCGTAAAGGAGGTTGTAGCCGGTGTAGGCCAAGGTCACTGCCTCTTGGGAAAGGCCCAAGTTCCTGAGGCGGAGGAGGAGAAAGGCGTTGGAGGAAAGGGCCAGGGCGAAGATGCCCGAGATGAGGAGAAAGCGGCGGTAAGAGGGGGGCATGGCCCTAAGCCCCAAGGGGGGCAGGGCGGGAGGAGGCCCCTGGCGAGGGGCCTCCCGCACCAAGAAGAGGGCCAGAAAGGCCAGGCTTGCGGGGATGGCCGAGGCCCAGAAGACCCCCCGCACCCCCAGGTGGGGAAGGAGGAGGAAGGCGAGGAGGGGGCCAAGGGTGGCCCCCAAGGTGTCCAGGCCCCGGTGAAGGCCGTAGGCTCGGCCCAAGGCGTCTTGCGCCACGCCCTCCGCCAGGAGGGCATCCCGGGGAGCGGTCCTTAGCCCCTTCCCCGTGCGGTCTAAGAAGCGGTAAAGGAGGACGTGAAAAGGGCTTTGCGCCAAGGCCAAAAAGGGGCGGAATAAGGCGGGAAGGCCGTAGCCGAGGAGGAGCAGGGGCTTGCGCCGGCCCAAGCGGTCGGAGACCCTTCCCCCCACCACCTTGAAAAGGCTCGCCGTGGCCTCGGCCACCCCTTCCACCAGGCCCAAAGTCCCCGCCCCGGCCCCCAGGCTGGCGAGGAAGAGGGGCAGAAGGGGATAGACCATTTCGCTGGCCACGTCCATGAGGAGGCTCACCAGGCCCAAGAGGTAGACGAGGGCGGGGAGCCTCACGGCCGGAACCTCGCGTAGAGCCCGAGCAAAAAGGGCTCCGGCAACACCATGAGGACGGAAAGGGGATCTAGGGGTGCCGGGGCGAGCCAGGCCAGTCCCAAGGGGGTGGCGAAGGGGAGGGGCAGGGTGCGGGTGAGGAGGAAGAGGCCTAGGAGGGCAAGGGAAAGCCCCACCCCTACCCGCCACACTTGGGGGGCGAAGGGAGGCTCGGAGTCGGGGTACATGAAGCGGAGGACCACCAGGGCCAGGGCGTGCGTCACCTTTAGGGCCAAAAGGACGAGGAAAAGTTGGCCGTAGAAGTAGTACTCGGAAACGAGGCCGTAGCGCACCGCCTCGGCTTCGGAGAGGCCCAAAGCGCTTCCACAGAGGCCCTGGCCCAAGGCCCCCCCGAGCCCCAGGCCCAAAAACTGGAGGAAGAAGGGGAGAAGGCTTAACCCCACCACCCAAGCTAGCCCAGAACCGGACACGAACCCCACGGCTATAGCCTCTTTTCCCGTGGCGAAAAGGTCAAGGGCCGGAAGGCCCCGGCCCTTGACCCAAGGCGCTCACCAAAGGCGCACGCCCGGCACCGGGTTCAGGTTGCTGAAAAGCTGCACCAAGGTGGGGCCGTAGGCCAACACCACCAGGATCACCGCCACGGCGAACCAGAAGCCGATGCGGTCCATGGCCTGGACGAGCCGCCGGTCCTCGGGGCCGGAGATCACCTCGGCGAAGGGCACGGGGGCTTCGGCCAGCTCCGGCCGCCGCTCCCGGCCCAGGAGGACGCTGAAGAGGCCGTAAATGAAGAGGATGAGCGCCACCAGAAGCACGATGCCCGCCAGGATGTTGAAGACCATGGGCACGGCGGCGTGGGGGTAAGCGTCCGGGACCTGGGCGATATAGGCCCTGCGGGGCACGTTGAGAAGCCCGGCCCAGTGCAGGCCCACGGCCATGAGCATCATGCCGATGAACCAAAGCCATACCACCGCCAGGCCCAGCCGCCTTTGGGCGTCGGAGATGGGCTTGCCCGTGAGGTTGGGGATGAGCCACCATAAGGAGCCCATGGCGGTGAGGGTCACCAGGCTCGCCACCTGCAGGTGGAAATGGCCGGGAATCCAGGCGGTGTTGTGCACCACGTAGTCCAGGGTGAAGCTGGCGTTCACGATGCCGCCCGCGCCGCCGGGAATGAAGCCCAGAAGGCCCAGCACCGGGGCCACAAAAGCGGGGTTATCCCAGGGTAGAGCCTTGATCCAGCCGAAAAGCCCCTTGCCGCCCCGCATCCTCCCGGCGAACTCCAGGCTGGCCGCAATGGTGAAAGCGGTCATGAGGCTCGGCACCGCCACGAAGAGGGTGAGGATGGAGTGGATCAGCTTCCAGGTGGGGTCAATCCCGGGGTCAGCGAACTGGTGGTGGAAGCCCACGGGGGTGGAAAGGAGGAGGAAGAGGAGGAAGGCCAGGCGGGCCATGGGGTCGGAGACCAGCTTGCCCCCCGCCTGCTTGGGGAGAATGGTGTAGATGATGGCGTAGGCCGGCAGGAGCCAGAAGTAGACGATGGGGTGGCCGGTCCACCAGAAGAGGGTACGGGCCACCAGGGGGTCAACTCCTTGGATGAGGCCAAAGGACCAGGGCAGGAGGAAGAGAACCGCCTCGAGGACAAGCCCGATGGAGGCCAGGAACCACATGAGCCAGAAGACCACGGCCATGTAGGTGACCAAGGGGGTCACCTTCCCCGGGTTTTGCGCCTTCCAGCGGCGCCAGAGGTCCAGCACCACGTAGATGCTCACCCAAGTGGAGAGGACGAAGACGCTGGCCCCCAGGTAGAAGGCCCAGTGGCCCTTAAGGGGCGGGTAGAAGGTGTAGAGCACCGTGGCCTCGTTGGCCAGGAGGGGAAGCGCCGCCACCAAAAGCCCCAGGAAGGCCATCCACCAGGAAAGCCACACCAGGCGCATGTTGGGCCGGAGGTTCAGCTCCCGGGCAGGCAGGTAGACCATGATGGCCTGGGCGAAGAGCTGGGTGAAGACGATGGCGTTCAGGACGCCGTGTAGGGTCAGGCCCTGGTAGTAGGACTGGACGAAGGGCAAGAGGCGCTTAAGGAGGGGGTAGGCGTCCACGTTGCCGTAGTTCAGGGCCTGGAAGGGGCCGAAAAGGCTTCCCACGATCACGGCGATGAAGCCCAGGACCAGGAAGTAGAGGGTGGCCTTCTTTTCCGGATAGGCCTCGTAGATACGGCTTATTTCTCCGCTACGCACCGCCATGGCTCACTCCTTCACCACGATCTTGCCGAACATGTTCTGGTGGCCGAGGCCGCAGTACTGGTTGCAGATGATCCGGTACTCCCCCGCCTTCCGGAAGGTGTAGCGCACGGTGGAGACCTCCCCGGGAAGCACCTCCACGTTGATGTTCGTTCCCTCCACGTGGAAGCCGTGAATCACGTCCGGGCTCGTGATCTTGAAGACGATTTCGGCCCCCTTGGGCACCTCAATGGGATTGGGCTGGTAGCCGAAGGCGAAGGCCAGGACGTGGACGGTGTACTGGTTGGGGCCCGTCTGGACCACCGCCTGGGTGGGGTTGGCCCAAGGGCCTTCCGTGCGCACCGTGGCGGGGTTCACCCGTTCCAGCTTGCCCGCGGGGATAGCCCCTGCGGTGTGGGTGGCCAAGGTGTAGGCGATGAGGGCGATGAAGACGATAAGCATGACCAAGGAGAAGGCCAGCCAGCCCCTCTCGTAGGCCAGGACCGCTTTGTGGGCTTTGTGTTCGTCCAGCATGGCTTACCCCCTAGCGAAGAAAAGGGCATATACCCCCAGCCAGAAGACCAAGATGGTGAGGGTAAGAACCACTATTACTCCCATGGCACCGACTGGTTTTTCCTCCATACCCTGCCTCCCTAACGGCGGTGTGCCGTATACGGGGGTTAGGGTAGCAAAAACCTCGGGGAAGGGTGAAGTACATTTGTCCCTATCGCACGCACTATTTCGGGACAAATGTCCCTACAGAGCTCAACATACCAGAGGGGGGTAAATAGTCGGGGCCGGGAAGCACTCCCGGCCCCTGGCCTGGCTTGGCTTAGGCCCCGCTTCCCACCCGGGCCAGGACCAGGCGGCTCACCTCCTTTAGGGTTTCAAACACCCCTTTGCCTTCGGTGGCCACCGCCTCAAACACGGGAAAGCGCCCCTCCGGGTCCACCACCGCCCGCACCATCTCCACGGGGAGGGCGTCGGGGAGGTCGCGCTTGTTCACCTGGAGGACCACGGGGAGGTCTTCCACCTTGAGGCCGTATTCCGCCAGGTTCTCCCGCATGTTGCGCATGCTCTCGGCGTTGGCCCGAAGGCGGTTAGGGGCGGAGTCGGCCACGAAGACGATGCCGTCCACGCCCCGGAGGATGAGCTTGCGGCTTGCGTTGTAGAAGACCTGTCCGGGCACGGTGTAGAGGTGGAAACGGGTTTTAAAACCCTTGACCTCCCCCAGGTCCAAGGGCAGGAAGTCAAAGAAGAGGGTGCGCTCGTCCTCGGTGGCCAGGGAAACCATCTCCCCCTTGCGGCCTTCTGGGATCTTGCCGTAAATCCACTTGAGGTTGGTGGTCTTGCCCGAGAGGCCGGGGCCGTAGTAGACGATTTTGAAGTTGATCTCGCGGTTGGCGAAGTTGATGGTGCTCATGCTAGTTGCCGAAGAGTTCGTCCAAAAGGGCCTTGGCTTCCTCGCGGTACTGGGTGTCCAGGTTGAGCTTGGGCGGATTGGCCAGGGCTTCCGCGGCGAGCCTAGCCAGGGCTTCCGCCGCCCGCTTGCCGTAAAGCTTCACCTTGCCCAAAGGGGCGTTCTCGTCAAAGACCAGAACCAAAAGGGCGTGCTCCCCGGCCTCGTCCACGTAGAGGCCCATGCGCTCGCCCTGGTGCACCACTTCCTGGAAGCGGGCCTCGCCCAGAAGCTTGGCCAGGGCCTGGGTGGCGGCGGCGTTGCCCGCCACCAGGGTGGCCAGGGAGTCTAGGGGCGGGGGCTTAGGGGCCCAGAGGGCCTCCTTGTGGGCTAGAACGAAGCCCTTGCGGTCAATGAAGAGGGCGTAGCGGGCCCCGGTTTCCCGTAAGGTTTCCTCCAGGACGTCCATGGCCCGCTCGTAGGGGCCTCCGTAGAGGACCAGGGAAGGTTCCACCATAGTATGCTCAGTCTACCATGAGGCCTTTTTTGGAGGAGGCAAGGGCGCTTCTTGCGGAGCTGGTGGCGCTGCCCACGGTGAGCGCCGAGGGCAAGGCCTTGGCCGAGGGGGCGGAAAAGGTGGCGGCGCTCTTCAGGGACCTAGGGCTGACGGCGGAGCTAGCGGAGGGGTATGGTCCTCCGGTGGTCTACGCCGAGGGCGGGGAGGGGGGGAAGACCCTTCTTTTTTACAACCACTACGATGTCCAGCCCCCGGACCCCTTGGAACTTTGGGAAAGCGACCCCTTTACCCTGGTGGAGCGGGACGGAGCCTGGTACGGCCGGGGCACCCATGACGACAAGGGGGAGCTGGTGGCCAGGCTTATGGCGCTCAAGCTTTTCCGGGAGAAGCACGGGTTTTTGCCCCGGGTGAAGTTCGTGGTGGAGGGGGAGGAGGAGGTGGGGAGCCCCCACCTCGAGGCCTACGTGGAAGCCCACGCCCCCCGCCTCCAGGCGGACGCCATCCTCTGGGAGGCGGGCGGGGTGGACGCGAGGGGGCGGCCCTACCTCTACGCCGGGCTGAAAGGGATCGTGGCCTTGGAGCTACGGGTGCGCACCGCCCGCTATGACCTGCACTCCTCCTACGGGGCGGTGGTGGAAAACCCCATCTACCGCCTGAGCCGGGCCCTGGCCTCCCTGCGGGACGAGGAGGGGAGGGTCTTGATCCCCGGCTTCTACGCCAAGGTGCGCCCCCTCACGCCTTTAGAGCTGGAGGTCTTGGCGGAGATCCCCGACGAAAGCGAGGCGTTGAAAGAGGCCTTCGGCGTGCGGGACTTCCTGGGCGGGGCCAGGAACCTGGAGTTCAACCAGAGGCTGTACGCCGAGCCTTGCGTGAACATCAACGGCTTCCATTCGGGCTACGGGGGGCCTGGTTCCAAGACCGTGCTTCCGGCGGAGGCCTACGCCAAGCTGGACTTCCGCCTGGTGCCGGACCAAGACCCCGAGGAGATACCCTCGCTCCTAAGGGGCCACCTCGAGGCCCAAGGCTTCCACGACGTGGAGGTGGTGGTCCTGGAAAAGGGGGAGCGCCCCGCCCGCTCCGACTTATCCCACCCCTTCGTGGACCTGGCGCGGAAGGCGTTGGAGGAAGCTTTTGGGGCGAAGGCGGTCCTCTACCCCAACATGGCGGGCTCCGGCCCCATGTACCCCTTCCTCCACCACCTGAAGGCCCCGGCGGTGGGCCTGGGGGTGGGTTACCCGGGGAGCCGCGTGCATAGCCCCAACGAGCACATCCGCATCCGGGACTTTGAGCGGGGCACCCTGGCCATCCTGCGCCTGATGGAGCGCTTCTTCGGTATCCTCTAAAGGCTATGCGCCTCGTCTTTGGCGAACAGGACACCCCTTACGAGGCGGCGCGGGTGGTGGTCCTGCCCGTGCCCTACGATCTTTCCCTTTCCTTCCTCCCCGGCGCCCGCCGGGGCCCCGAGGCCATCCTCCTGGCGAGCCGGGAACTGGAGCCCTTCCTCCTGGAGCTCGGCATCGCCCCCGAGGAAGCGGGGATCCACGCCGCCGAGCCCGTGCCCTGGGTGGCGGGAAGCGCCGAGGCGAGCCACCGCCTAATCCGGGAGGCGGCTTTGGCCCACCTGAAGGCGGGGAAGTTCCTGGTGGCCCTCGGGGGGGACCATTCGGTCACCCATCCCCTGGTCGTGGCCCACCGGGAGGCCTTGGGGGAGTTGTCCCTCCTCCACATTGACGCCCACGCCGACCTCTACCCGGAGTGGCAGGGTTCTCCTTACTCCCACGCCTCCCCCTTTTACCGCCTCCTCCAGGAGGGGTTTCCCCTGGTCCAGGTGGGGATTAGGGCCATGGACCTTGACTCCTTGCGCCTGGCAAGGGAGCGGGGCGTGGCCCTTTTCCCCGCCCACCGGCTGCACAAAGAGGGGCTTCCCCTAAAGGAGATCCTGGCCGCCTTGGGGAAGCGGGTTTACATCAGCTTTGACTTTGACGCCCTGGACCCCGCGGTGATGCCCAGCGTGGGCACCCCCTTGCCCGGGGGGCTCACCTACCGCCAGGCGGTGGACCTCCTGGAGGCGGTCTTCGCCGAGAAGGAGGTGGTGGGCATGGACTTCGTGGAGCTTTCCCCTAACGGCCAGTTCCACGCCGAGATGACCGCGGCCCAGCTCGTCTACCACGCCATCGGCCTGAAGGCGCTCCAGGCCCGGTGGCTTTCCCCGGAAGGGGAGCACAGTTAGGAAGGGCGTCTTCCCGTAGCCTTGGGGCATGCGCCTCGGCCTCTTTCTCTTCCTTTTTGCCCCCGCCCTAGCCCAGGTCCTCACCCTCCCCGAGCTTCGGGCCCGGACCTACGGGGAGGGGGGCTTCCGGGTGGAGCGGGTCTTGGAGGAGGGGGCCCGCTTCACCCGGGTGCAGTTTTCCCACCTTTCCGATGGCCTTAGGGTCCACGGCTTCGCCAACCTCCCCAAGGGCCAGGGGCCCTTCCCCGTGGTGGTGGTCCTCCACGGCTACGTGGAGCCGAGCCGCTACCGCCTCCTGGCCTACACCACCCGGTACGCCGACTGGCTTGCCCAGGAGGGCTTCTTGGTCCTCCACCCCAACTACCGGGGCCACCCCCCCTCGGAGGGGGCCCCGGCCCAGGGGCTTCGCCACGCCTACGCCGTGGACGTCCTAAACCTTTTGGCCGAGGTGCGCCGGGGAGCCTTTCCCCAGGCGGATGCCTCCCGCATCGCCCTCTTCGGCCACTCCATGGGGGGCGGCATCGCCCAGGTGGTGAGCCTGGTGGACCCCAAGCTTAAGGGGGTGGTCCTCTACGGAAGCATGAGCGGGGACGAAAGGCGTAACCTGGAGAGGATCCTCCAGTGGTCCGGGGGCAGGCGGGGTGGGGAGCTTTACACCCTTTCCCCCGAGGTCCTGCGCCAGGCCTCCCCTTGGACCTACCTGGCGGAACTCTCCGTGCCCTACAGCGTTCACCATGGGCTACAGGACGCCCAGGTTCCCCCTGAGTGGTCGTGGGCGCCTTGCCGGAGGCTTAAGGCCCTGGGCAAGCCCGTGGAGTGCTTTAGCTACCCGGGGGGGCACCTCTTCCAGGGAGAGGTGGACCGCCGCTTCCGGGAGCGTGCCTTAGCCTTCTTAAGGCGGGTCCTGCGCTAGGCTTTTAGGGGTATGGCCGCCTTCTTCGCCGCTTGGGACAAGCTCCTTTTCGCCGTCGGGTTTGGCCTTTTGGTGCTGGCCGCCTTGGCCCGGGTCTTGGGGGTGCGGGGTAGCGGGGCCTTCCTCCTCCTGGGCCTTTTCGCCTGGCTCCTCGGCCTACTCCTTCGGCTAGAATAGCTTCCCGTGGCCAAGCGCGTGGTATCCGTTTCCCTGGGGTCAAGCCGCCGCGACTCCGTGGCGGAGGTGGAGCTTATCGGGGAGAAGGTGGTCTTGGAGCGGCGGGGGACCGACGGGGACCTAAAGAAGGCGGTGGCCCTCATCCGGGAGTTGGACGGCCAGGTGGACGCCATCGGCCTTGGGGGGATTGACCTCTATTTGGTGGCCGGGGGCCGGCGCTACGTCATTAAGGACGCCAAGCGCCTCAAGGAGGCGGCGCGGAAGACCCCGGTGGTGGACGGCTCTGGGCTCAAGCACACCCTGGAGCGGCGGGCGGTGGGGGAGCTCGCCCCCCTCATAGACTGGAAGAACACCAAGGTGCTTCTCCCTTCCGCCGTGGACCGCTTCGGGTTGGCGGAGGCCCTTTGGGAGGCGGGGGCCAAGGTCCTCTACGGCGACTTCATCTTCGCCTTGGGCCTGCCCATCCCCCTCTATAGCCTTTCCTTTTTGCAGAAGCTCGCTTACCTCCTCCTTCCCCTCCTCACCCAGCTACCCTTTCACCTCCTTTACCCCACGGGGGAGAAGCAGGAAGGCGGCAGGGTGGACTGGCGGAGCCGCTACTACGGTTGGGCCGATTTGGTGGCCGGGGACTGGCATTACATCCGCCGCTATATGCCTGAGGACATGCGGGGGAAGACCGTGCTCACCAACACCACCACCCTCGAGGACGTGGCCTTCCTAAGGGCGCGGGGCGTGAGGCGCCTCATCACCACCACCCCCCGCCTGAACGGCCGGAGCTTTGGCACCAACGTCATGGAGGCCCTCTTGGTGGCCTTGGCGGGGCGGGAGCTCACCGAGGCGGATTACCTTCGGTATATTGACCTCTTAGGGCTTAAGCCCCAGGTCTTGGACCTGCAGGAGGAAGCATGATCAGCGTGACCGACCTACGACCCGGAACCAAGGTGAAGATGGAGGGCGGCCTCTTTGAGTGCGTGGAATACCAGCACCAGAAGATCGGCCGCGGGGGGGCCAAGGTGGTGGCCAGGTTCAAGAACTTGGAAACCGGGGCCACCATTGAGCGCACCTTCAACTCGGGGGAGAAGTTGGAGGACATCTACGTGGAAACCCGCGAGCTCCAGTACCTCTACCCCGAAGGAGACGAGCTCGTCTTCATGGACCTGGAAACCTACGAGCAGTTCCACGTGCCCAAAGACCGGGTGGAGGCGGCCCGCTTCCTCAAGGAGGGGATGACCGTGCTGGGGGACATGTACGAGGGCCGCCCCCTCAAAATCACCCCACCCACGGTGGTGGAGCTCAAGGTGGTGGACACGCCCCCCGGGGTGCGGGGGGATACGGTTTCCGGGGGCTCCAAGCCCGCCACCCTGGAAACCGGGGCGGTGGTGCAGGTCCCCCTGTTTGTGGAGCCGGGGGAGGTTATCAAGGTGGACACCCGCACCGGCCAGTACGTGGGCCGGGCTTGAGGGAGGGGAAGGGGGGCCCGGGGACACCCGGGCCCCTCCACGTTTTGACCTGGTCTAAGCAGGCGTGGCCCTTGCCGACCATAAGGTAAGCTTTATGCCACGAGGTGCCCCTATGACGCCCAAGGAGCTCAAGCAGATCCTGCAGGCTTTGGTGGAGCACGGGGTGAGCGAGCTCACCCTGGAAACCCCCGACTACAAGCTCACCGTGCGGCGTGGGGGGGAGGTGCAGGTGGTGGCGGTGCCTGCCCCAGCCCCGGCCCAGGCCCTGGCCCCCCTACCCCAGGCGGAGGTTCCCCCACCCCCCCCGCCCCCCGCCTCCACCCCGGCGGAGGCCCCCAAGGCGCCTCCCAAGGAGGACGAGTGCGCCGGGTGCGTGGAGATCCGCGCCCCCATCGTGGGCACCTTCTACCGGGCCCCGGCCCCCGATGCCCCCCCCTACGTGAAGGAGGGGGACCGGGTGGAGAAGGGCCAGGTCCTCTGCATCATTGAGGCCATGAAGCTCATGAACGAGATTGAGTCGGAGGTTTCCGGGATCGTGAAGAAGATCCTGGTGCAAAACGGGGAGCCCGTGGAGTACGGCCAGCCCCTCTTCCTCATCCAGCCGGTATGAAAAAGGTCCTCATCGCCAACCGGGGCGAGATCGCCTTACGGATCATCCGGGCCGCCAAGGAGCTCGGCATTAAAACGGTGGTGGCCCATTCCACCGCGGACGAGAAGAGCCTGCCCGTCCTCCTGGCGGACGAGGCCATCTGCATCGGCCCACCCCCCTCGGGCCAGAGCTACCTGAACATCCCCAACCTCCTCTCCGCCGCCATCGTCACCGGGGCGGATGCCATCCACCCGGGCTACGGCTTTCTTGCGGAAAACGCCACCTTTGCCGAGATGTGCCGGGAGCATGGCATCACTTTCATCGGCCCCACCCCGGAGAACATGCGGGCCCTGGGGGACAAGGCCACGGCCCGCAAGGTGGCCCGGGAGGCGGGGGTGCCCACGGTGCCCGGCACCGACGAGGTGGGGAGCGTGGAGGAGGCCAAGCGGGCGGCCTTGGAGATCGGCTACCCCGTGATCCTGAAAGCCTCCGCCGGGGGGGGCGGCCGGGGCATGCGGGTGGTGCACACGGAGGAGGAGCTGGAGCGGGCGGTGCAGCAGGCCCAGGAGGAGGCCCGGGCCGCCTTCGGCAACCCCGCCGTCTACCTGGAGAAGTACATTGAGGAGCCCAAGCACATAGAGATCCAGGTCCTGGGGGACGGGGAGCGGGTGGTCCACCTCTGGGAGCGGGACTGCTCCATCCAGCGCCGCCACCAGAAGCTTTTGGAGGAGGCCCCGAGCATCCTTCCCTACGAGACCCGCAAGGCCATCGCCGAGGCGGCGGTGCGCCTGGCGGCCCACGTGGGCTACGTGTCCGCGGGCACCCTGGAGTTCTTGGTGGACAAGGAGGGGAACTTCTACTTCATTGAGATGAATACCCGCATCCAGGTGGAGCACCCCGTGACCGAGATGATCACGGGGATAGACCTGGTCCAAGCCCAGTTCCGTATCGCCCAGGGGGAGAAGCTTTGGCTGAAGCAGGAGGAGATAGGGGTCCGGGGCCACGCCATAGAGGTGCGGGTGAACGCCGAGGACCCGGAGAAGGGCTTCAGGCCCTCCATCGGCAAGGTGGAAACCCTTCTTTTCCCCGGGGGGCCCGGCGTCCGGGTGGACAGCCACCTCTACGCCGGCTACCAGATCCCGCCCCATTACGACAGCCTCATCGCCAAGATCATCGCCTGGGCCCCCACCCGGGAGGAGGCCATCCGCCGCATGGAGCGGGCCCTTTCCGAGACGGTGATTGAGGGCCCGGGGCTCAAGACCACCATCCCCTTCCACCAGAAGGTGATGCAAAACGCTTTCTTCCGCCGCGGGGCGGTCTACACCAACTTCGTGGCCCGGCGGATGGAGATGTAGACTGGGCGTGTGATGGTGGATTACGAGATCAGCGACCATGCCCTCGAGGCCCTGGTCCTCCACGCCTTGGAAGGCCTGGAGGGGGTGCGGCCCTGGGAAGCCGCCCCCCGCTCCTTGGGGGAGGTCTTCCGCCGCGTCAAGCCGGTGAAGGTGGAAAGGACCCCGGAGGGGCTCGTGGTGGACCTGGTCCTTTCCGTGGACTACGGCCTGGCCATCCCGGAGCTGGCCCAGTCCGTGCAAAAGGCGGTGGCCGAGGCCCTATTCCTGGCCACCGGGGAGGCGGTGAAGGCGGTGAACCTCACCGTGGCCCAGGTGGAGTACCGCAAGGAGGTCCATGCTTAGGCGGGCGCGGGAGCTGGCCATGCGCGCCCTCTTCGCCCACACCCAAGGGGGCGTGGACCTGGAGGAGGCCTTCCGCCACGCCCTGGAGGAGATGGGCGGGGAGGACGACCCGTACGGGGACGCCCTGGACGAGGAGGGGATCGCCTTTGCCAGGCGGCTCCTGGAGGGATACAAGGCCCACCAAGACGAGGTGGACCGGGTGCTTGGGGAAACGGTGGAGGGTTGGGACTTCGCCCAGATGTCCAAGACCGACCTCACCGTACTCCGCCTGGCCACCTACGAGATGCTCCACGAGCCCACCCCCTTTGCCCCCCTCATTGAGGTGGCGGTGAAGATCGCCAACCGCTACGGTGGGGAGCACTCCGGGGCCTTCGTCAATGGGGTGCTGGGCCGCCTTTACCGGCGGATCCAGGAGGGGGAGCTTAAGGCCGTGGCCAAGGAGGCTTAGGATGACCCTAGCCCGTACGCTTTCCGGCCACGAGGTGGCGGAGGCGGTCTACGCCGAACTCCGAAAGAAGCTCGCCGCCCTTTCCTTCGTTCCCTCCTTGCGGGTGATCCGGTTGGGGGAGGACCCGGCCTCGGTGTCCTACGTGCGGCTCAAGGACAAGCGGGCCCGGGAGCTTGGGTTTAAGAGCCAGGTGGAGGTCTACCCCGAGGACTTCCCGGAGGAGGCCCTTCTTTCCCGCATCGCCGAGCTCAACGCCGACGAGGAGGTGGACGGGATCCTGGTGCAGCTTCCCCTTCCTCCCCACATCCGCGCGGAGCGGGTCCTCGAGGCCATCCACCCCCTGAAGGACGTGGACGGCTTCCACCCGGTGAACGTGGGGCGGCTTTGGAGCGGGGGGGAAGGGCTTTTCCCCTGCACCCCCTTAGGCATCCTCCGTCTCCTCCAGCACCATGGGGTGCCGCTACGGGGCAAGGAGGTGGTGGTCCTGGGCCGCTCCAACATCGTGGGGAAGCCCTTGGCCGGGCTTCTTCTGCGGGAGGACGCCACGGTCACCGTGGCCCACTCCAAGACGGAGGGCCTCCCCGAGGTGACGCGCCGGGCGGAGGTCCTGGTGGTGGCCGTGGGTCGGCCCCACCTGGTGCGCAAGGAGTGGGTCCGCCCCGGCGCCATCGTGGTGGACGTGGGGGTGAACCGGGTGGAGGGGAGGCTCCTTGGGGACGTCCACCCCGAGGTGGCGGAGGTGGCCTCCGCCCTGACGCCCGTCCCCGGGGGCGTGGGTCCCATGACCGTGGCCATGCTCATGGCCAACACCTTGAAGGCGGCCCTCCTGAGGCGGCATGGAGCTTCTTCATAACCAGGTATTCTGGACCGCCATCCTGGCCAACTTCCTGGCCCAGACCCTGAAGCTTTTCCTCTACTACCTCCTGGAGGGCCGCTTCCAGTGGGAGCGCTTTTTGGAAACCGGGGGGATGCCGAGCTCCCACTCCGCCACGGTGAGCGCCTTGGCGGTGGCCGTGGGCCTGGAGGAGGGGTTTGGCAGCTCCCTTTTCGCCGTGGCCGCCGTCTTCGCCCTCATCGTCATGTACGACGCCACCGGCATTCGCCGCGCCGCTGGGCTTCACGCCCAACTCCTCAACCAGCTCGTCCAGGAGCTCCAGAAGGTCCTGGAAAAAGACCCCGCCCCCGAGCCCTTGAAGGAGCTTCTTGGCCACACCTACCTCGAGGTCCTGGTGGGGGCCCTCCTGGGGGCCTTGGTGGCCTTCCTCAGCTATCACCTCTTCCCGGCGGCGTAAAAGGCCAGGGTTTGGCCTAGCAGAAAGACGAGAAGGCCCAAAACCGGGGCCAGAAAGAAGACGAAAAGGCTCAGGAAGAGGACCAGAACCAGGGGCAAGAGGGGCTTTCGGAAGCGGTGGAAGACGAAGAGGTTCAAAAGCCCGAAGAGGAGCAGAACCGCCAAGGCTACGGTTTCCACGGGGCTCCATTGTACGCTCTTGCCATGGGCGGGGAATGGGGTAAACTTTTACCGAGTATAAGGAGGGAGCTTCCATGTTGACCCTAGCGGAAAAAATCCTCTTCCTCCTGGTGGCGGCGGTAAGCCTTTACCACGCCTACACCGGCTTCCGCCGGGTGTACCTGGCCATCCGGCGAGGGCGGCCCGAGGACCGGTTTGACCGCCTGCCGGAACGCTTTGGAAGGGCCATCTGGGCCGTCCTCACCCAAGAGACCGTCTTCAAGCGAAGGCCCCTCGTTTCCCTCCTCCACGCCTTCGTCTTCTACGGCTTCGTCTACTATCTCCTGGTGAACCTGGTGGACCTTTTGGAGGGCTACTTTCCCCTCCACGCCCGAGGCGGCCTCTGGAACCCCTACAACCTCCTCGCCGACCTCCTCACCGCCCTCATCCTGGTGGGCATCCTGGGCCTCATGCTCCGGCGCTACGTGGTGGCCCCCAAGGACTTCACCTGGAACCCCAATGTTCCCCTGCACGAGAAGGTGCGCCAGGGCATCCCCAAGGACTCCGCCATCGTGGGGGCCTTCATCACCTTCCACGTGGGAAGCCGCCTCCTCTCCAAGGCGGCGAGCCTCGCCCAGGAAGGCCCCGACCCCTTCCAGCCCGTGGCCAGCGCCCTGGGCCAGGCCTTGGCGGGGCTTTCCCCATCCCAGTTGACCTTCCTGGAACACTTCTTCTGGTGGGGCGCCTTGGGCTCCATCCTCCTCTTCCTCCCTTACTTCCCCCGCTCCAAGCACATCCACCTCCTCATGGCCCCCATCAACCTGGCCTTCCGCAAGGAGAGGCCGGGGGCGCTTCTGCCCTTGGACTTTGAGAAGGAGGAGGAGAAGTTCGGAGCGGAAAAGCTGGAAGACCTTTCCTGGAAGCGCCTTCTGGACGCCTACGCCTGCATCATGTGCAACCGCTGCCAGGAGGCCTGCCCCGCCTACACCACGGGCAAGGCCTTAAGCCCCGCCGCCATCCTCATCTCCGAGCGCTACGAGCTCAACGAGATCCTAAAGGACTTCGCCGCGGGCAAGGAAAGCCCCAGGCCCCTCATGGACTTCGCCCTGAACGAGGAAGCCCTTTGGGCCTGCACCACCTGCATGGCCTGCGTGGAGGTCTGCCCCGTGGGCAACGAGCAGATGCTCCACATCCTGGACGTGCGCCGGGCCAAGGTGCTCATGGAAGGAGCCTTCCCCCAGGAGCTCAACAACGCCTTCCGGGGCATGGAGCGCTCGGGCAACCCCTGGGGCATCGGCCAGGACAAGCGCCTGGACTGGGCCGAGGGGCTTAGCGTGCCCACGGTGGAGGAAAAGCCGAACCCCGAGGTCCTCTACTGGGTGGGGTGCGCCCCCAGCTACGACCCGAGGGCGCAGAAGATCGCCCGGAGCATGGTGGAGATCCTCCACGCCAGCGGGGTGGACTGGGCGGTCTTGGGCCGGAAGGAAAAGTGCACGGGGGATGCGGCGAGGCGGGCGGGGAACGAGTACCTCTTCTTCCAGCTGGCCACGGAGAACGTGGAAACCCTGAACCAGGTGGCTCCCAAGACCATTGTCACCACCTGCCCCCACTGCTTCCACACCCTTAAGAACGAGTACCCGGACTTCGGCGGAAACTACCGGGTGGTCCACCACTCGGAGTTCATCGCCGAGCTTTTACGCTCGGGGAGGCTTCGGGTGAACGAGGAGACCCGCAAGGTGGTCTTCCACGATCCCTGCTACCTGGGCCGCCACAACGGGGTCTACGAGGCCCCCCGGGAGGTGCTCAAGGGGGTGGGCCTGGCCGTGGCTGAGCCGCCGAGGAGCCGGGAGCGGAGCTTCTGCTGCGGGGCGGGCGGGGCCCAGTTCTGGAAGGAGGAGGAGCCCGGGGCCATGCGGGTTTCCGAGAACCGCTACCAGGAACTCAGGGCCACGGGGGCCGAGGTCATCGCCACGGGTTGCCCCTTCTGCATGGCCATGATGAGCGTGGAAACCGCCCAGGACGCAAACGCCCCCGAGGTGCTGGACATCGCCGAGCTGGTGGCCAAGGCCCTCAAGGCCTGAGGTAGACGGCGAAGGCCCGGTAGCCCTCCCGCCACCCCTCCCCGTAGGCCCTTAGGGCGAGGCCAGGGGGAGGGGTTAGGAGTTCGTAAGGGCCCCAGTAGAAGGGGCTACCCTCCTTGCCCCGGCGCCTCGCCTCCTCCTGGGTGAAGCCCTCCACCAGGAGGAGCCCCCCGGGGCGGAGGAGGGGGGCGAGGGAGCGGAGGAGGGGCCGGTTCACGTAATAGGCGAGGACGATGCCGGCGAAGGGGCCTTGGGGGAGGGTGGGGTTGGCCTCGAGGTCTCCTTCCACCAGGGTGAGGCCCGGGGTGCCCTTTAGGCGCCCTAGGGCCACCCGGCTTTTCTCCACCAGGACCACGGGGTGGCCCCTCCCGAGGAAATACCGGGCGTTCCGCGCCAGGCCCCCCGCCAGGTCCAAGATTGGGCCTTCCGGCACAAAGGGCCCATAGGCCCGGACCACGAAGGCGGGGGGGCGGTCCTGTGCTTCTTGGTAGAAGGCGTCCCAGTCCCTAGGCACGGCGGCGGAAGGCGAGGAAGCTTCCCACGAGGAGGATAAGGAAGGTGCCGCTCCAGAAGAGGACCTTGGGAAGTTCCAGGGCGAGCTCGGGGCGGTGGAGGAGGTGGGCCAGGGTGGCTTCGCCCTCCAGGAGAAGCTTTACCCCCGCCCAGCCCACCAGGGCGTAGGCCACCTTTTCCAGCCCGGGGAACCGCTCCATGAGGGCTACCACGCTGCTGGCCAAAAGGCGGATGAAGAGGATGCCCAAGGCCACGCCCAAAAACACCAGGACAAGCTCCTTGGAGAAGGCCACCACCGCCAGGATGGAGTCCACGGCGAAGGCCAAGTCCACCAGGTTGATGAGGAGGACCACCCGCCAAAACTCCCGGGCGGCGGCCTCGGGGAGGGGCTTGGCCTCCCCGTGGTCCCGGAAGTGTTGATGCATGAGGTGGAGGAGGTAAAGCCCCCCCAGGATCTCCACCCACCAGAGCTGGATGAGGTAGACGGCGAAGAGGAGGGCGAGGCCCCGAAGGACGTAGGCCCCGAGGATCCCATAAAAAAGGGCCCGCCGCCTTAGGTGGGGCGGGAGGGGCTTCACCATCACCGCAAGGACCAAGGCGTTGTCCCCGGAAAGGAGCGCCTCCAAGGCGGCCACGGAGAGGAGGACGAGGAGGGCCTCGAGGCTCATCCTTCCCCCAGCAGGTAGCGAAGCCCAGGGGCCAGGGCCTGCTTCCAGGTGACCCAGTTGTGCCCCGAGGGGCGCTCGCGGTAGGCGTGGGGCGCTTTCCGGTCGGCCAGGAGGGCGGCGAAGCGGCGGTTGGGCCCAAGGAGCCACTCCAATAGCCCCACCTCCAGGTAGATGCGGGGCAGGCGTTCCGCCTCGGCGAAGCGGGCGGGAAGCCACTCCTCGTCCCGGTAGGCGTCCATCCCCCCGGGGTGGGCCTTGAGGGCGGGGGAGAGGGCGAGGACCTTGGGGAAGCGCCCTGGGTGGCGCCAGGCCTGCCACAGGGAGAAAAGCCCCCCCAAGGAGGCCCCCACCAGGACCACCTCCCCCAGGGGGCCATAGGTCCTTTCCACCTCGGCCAAGATGGCGTGGAACTCCTCCTCGTAGGCCTCGGAGAAGCGGTATTCCCGGCTCCGGTCTATGGGCTCCACAAAGACCAGGCGCACCGGGGGAATCTCCGCCCGCTCCAGGAGGGCCTGGGCCACCTTGTGGAGCCCGGCGGTGCGGTAGAAGGCCACCCCGTCCTGGGCCACCACCGTGGCCTTGGGGGAGGGCCCGGTTTCGGCCACGTAGTAGCGCCTTTCCTCCATGCGGTGCCGGGCCACCCGGGGCTCTGCTTGGGGCTCGGGGGGTGCCTCGTAGCGAAAGCCGGGAAGCCGTATGGCCCGGGGGTAGGTCCACCAGGGGTTTTCCGCCCGCTCGGGGTTGTCGGGGTCGGGGAAGGGCTTCCCTTCCTGGTCCAAGAAGGCGTACTCCACATAGGCCCCTTCCGGGAACTCCAGGGTGAGGGGGCCCTCCAGGGGGATGGGGTTTCGCTCCCAGTCGGTGAAGTCTCCGATGAGGGCCTTGGCCCCTTCGGGAGGGTAGAAGGTGACGTGCCTTTGGCCTACCCGTACCACGGCTATACTCTAACCATGAAGGTGGGCATTGTGGGTTCCGGCATGGTGGGGAGCGCCGCCGCCTACGCCGTGGCCCTGCTCGGGGTGGCGCGGGAGGTGGTCCTGGTGGACCTGGACGAGGCCTTGGCCCGGGCTCATGCGGAGGACATCCTCCACGCCACGCCCTTCGCCCACCCGGTCTGGGTGCGCCCAGGGGATTACGCCGCCTTGGCGGGGGCCAAGGTGGTGATCCTCGCGGCGGGGGTGGCGCAGCGGCCTGGGGAGACGCGGCTCCAGCTCCTGGATCGGAACGCCCAGGTCTTTGCCCAGATCGTGCCCAAGGTGGTGCGCGCTGCCCCCGAGGCCATCCTTCTCGTGGCCACCAACCCCGTGGACGTGATGACCCAGGTGGCCTACCGCCTCTCCGGCCTGCCCCCAGGCCGGGTGGTGGGTTCGGGGACCATCCTGGACACGGCCCGCTTTCGGGCGCTTCTGGCGGAGCACCTCAAGGTGGCCCCCCAGTCCATCCATGCCTACGTGGTGGGGGAGCACGGGGACTCGGAGGTTTTGGTCTGGTCCAGCGCCCAGGTGGGTGGGGTTCCCCTCGAGGCCTTCGCCCAGGCCCGGGGCTGCCCCCTCACAGAGGAGGTGCGCCGGGCGGTGGACGAGGGGGTGCGCCACGCCGCCTACCGCATCATCGCCGGCAAGGGGGCTACCTACTACGGCATCGGGGCGGGGCTTGCCCGTCTGGTGCGGGCCATCCTCACGGACGAGAAGGGGGTTTACACCGTGGCCACCTTCACCGCAGAGGTGGAGGGGGTTTTGGAGGTGAGCCTCTCCCTGCCCCGCATCCTGGGGGCGGAGGGGGTGGAGGAAACCCTTTACCCGCCCTTAGACCCCGAGGAGCGGGAGGCTTTGCGGCGAAGCGCAGGGCTTCTGAAAGAAGCGGCTTTCGCCCTGGGGTTCTGACGTAAAGTTCAGATTTTCTCCAGATCGGGGTAGAGGAGGAGGAGCTCCTCCTCGGTGAGGGCTTCTTCTTCACGCTCCGGAGTCCAGGAGAGGTAGAAGGCGAGGAGGGTGAAGGGGCTTGACCCCGCCAAGTCCAAAAGGGCCTCCTTCACCCCCACCCGGCCCAAGGGGCGCTTGGGGGTGAGGGGCCTGCGGTCCGCCAGGAGAAGGCTCACCACCAGGTAGCGCCCCCCGGGCTCGGGCCTCGCCCGGTAGGCCTCCGCCACCCGCCTCTTCCCCTCAAAGTGGCGGAAGGTTTCCTCATACTTGCTCCGCTCCTCCAGCATCCAGGCGTCAAAGCGGGCCAAGGCCTCTTCCTCGGAGGCGTTTTCCACCTCGTAGCGGGCGAAGCGCCAAGCGGGCTCCTCCCTTAAGAGGAGCAAGGCGGCCTCGTCCAGGAGGTCGGCAAGCCCCTTGGCCGTGGTGGTGTCCGCCTCCTCGGCCAGGCGCCTGAGGGCCCTTTGCACCTCGGGCCGCTGCAAAAGGGCGAGGCGCAGGCGGGCGGCGCTGGCCCCCTGGCCTTCCCCCGCCCGCCTAAGCCCCCGCACCATGAGGAAGGCCACCAAGGCGAGGCCGAGGAAGACCGCCACCGGTACCAGGCCCAGGCTGCCCCCGCCCCCGGGGTAGACCACCACCGGGCCGGGGTAGGTGGGCACCGGCACCGGGTAGCTGGGGGCGGGTCCGGGGGCCATGGGCGGGGGGCTTGGGCTGTAGGGCCGCCCCCCCACCCCGCCCCCGCTCTTCTGGCCCAAGGCCAGGCCCAACAGGAGGACGAGGACCCAAAGCCGCGCCACCGCCCTAGCATAAGCGCTTGTGCCTCGGGACCCTTTGCACTAAATGGGAGTTCGCAGTAAACTTGACATAGGTAGGCTTAGACTATGGACGAAACGAGCCAAAGGAGGGAAACCATGCTGCCAGAAACCTTGCCCGTCTGCCCCGTGCGGGGGTCGGTCATCTACCCCACCATGGTCATGCCCATTGACGCGGGCCGGCCCATCTCCATCCGGGCCATTGACGAGGCCTTGGCCCGGGAGCGGGTGCTTCTCATCGTGAGCCAAAAGGACAAGGAGGTGGAGGCCCCCAAGCCCTCCGACCTCTACGAGGTGGGCACCGCCTGCAACATCCTGAAAATGCGCAAGAACCCGGACGGCTCCGTCCAGGTCCTGGTGCAGGCCTTCGCCCGGGTGCGGGTGACGGAGTGGCTGGACCTGGGGGACCACCTCGAGGCCAAGGGGGTGGTCCTGGCGGACGAGCCCGGCGACCCCACCTTGGTCAAGGCCCTGGTGCGGGAGGTGAAGGACAAGTTCCAGGCCCTCCTCAAGGAGGGGCGGTACCTGCCCCCGGAGGTGGTCCAGTTCATCCTCAACCTGGAGGACCCTTCCCAGCTCGCCGACTACATCGCCTTCCACATGGACTTCCGCCTGGAGGACAAGCAGAAGGTCCTGGAAACGGCGGAGGTGGCGGAGCGGCTCAAGCGGGTCCTGGTCTTCTTGCAGGCGGAGCTGGACCTCATCGAGACGCAAAAGCGCATCCAGCAGCAGGTCAAGGAGGAGATTGACCGCAACCAGCGGGAGTACTTCCTCCGGGAGCAGATGAAGGCCATCCAGCGGGAGCTCCACGGGGAGGAAGGGGAAGAGGAGGTGGAGGAGTTTCGCAGGAAGGTGGAGGAGCTCAACCTGCCCCCGGTGGTGCGCCAGGAGGTGGAGCGGGAGCTCAACCGCTTCGCCCGCATGCACCCCGACTCCGCCGAGGCCAGCGTCATCCGCACCTACCTGGACTGGATCGTCAACCTCCCCTGGAACAAGCGCACGGAGGACAACCTGGACCTCAAGCGGGCCAAGGAGATCCTGGAGCGGGACCACTACGGCTTGGAGAAGGTCAAGGACCGGGTCCTGGAGTTCTTGGCGGTGCGCAAGCTGAAGGCGGAACGGGCTAAAAGGGGCGAGATTCCCGAGGAGGAGGTGAACAAGGGGCCCATCCTCCTCTTCGTGGGGCCGCCCGGGGTGGGGAAGACCTCCATCGCCAAGAGCATCGCCGAGGCCCTGGGCCGCAAGTACGTGCGCATCTCTTTGGGCGGCGTGCGGGACGAGTCGGACATAAGGGGCCACCGCCGCACCTACATCGGGGCCATGCCCGGCCGGATCATCCAGGGCCTGCGGCAGGCGGGCACCAAGAACCCCGTCTTCCTCCTGGACGAGGTGGATAAGCTTGGCATCTCCTACCAAGGGGACCCGGCGGCGGCCCTCCTGGAGGTCTTGGACCCCGCCCAGAACAAGGAGTTCGTGGACCACTACCTGGGGGTACCCTTTGACCTCAGCGAGGTGATGTTCATCTGCACCGCCAACTTCCCCCAGAACATCCCCGCCCCCCTTTGGGACCGCATGGAGGCCATTGAGTTCACCAGCTACATTGAGCAGGAAAAGCTGGAGATCGCCAAGCGCTACCTCCTGCCCCGGCAGCTTCGGGAAACGGGCCTGGCCGAAGGGCAGGTGGTGGTGACGGAGGCCGCCCTCATGCGCCTCATCACCCACTACACCCGCGAGGCCGGGGTGAGGCAGCTGGAGCGGGAGATCGGGGCCCTTTTGCGCAAGGCGGCCCGGCAGATCCTGGAGGAGGCCAAGAAGCGGGTGCGCATCACGGAAAAGGACCTGGAGAAGTACCTGGGCCCGCCCCGCTTCCTTCCCGAAACCGAGGCCCGGGAGCCGCAGGTGGGCGTGGCCACGGGCATGTACTACACCCCCGTGGGCGGGGACATCATGTTCGTGGAGGTGTCCGTCATGCCCGGCAAGGGCAACCTGATCCTCACCGGGCAGCTGGGGGACGTGATGAAGGAGTCGGCCCGGGCGGCGCTCTCCTACGCCAAGAAGAACGCCCTCCGCTTCGGCATCCCCTTGGAGCGCTTTGAGAAATCGGACATCCACATCCACGTGCCCGCCGGGGCCATTCCCAAGGAGGGGCCCTCCGCCGGGGTGGCCATCGTGAGCGCCTTGGTTTCCGCCCTCACGGAGGTGCCCGTGCGCCACGATATCGCCATGACCGGGGAGATCACCCTCACCGGGCGGGTCCTGCCCATCGGCGGGGTGAAGGAGAAGGTCCTGGGGGCCCGGCGGGCCGGGATCCGCGAGGTGATCCTGCCCAAGCCCAACCAGGCGGACCTCTCGGACATCCCCGCCCCCTTGCGCCAGAACATGACCTTCCACTTCGCGGAGCACCTGGACCAAGTCCTGGACCTGGCTCTGGTGGGGGGCTTGAAGGCCCTCGAGGCCCGCGCCCAAAAGACGAGGGCTAAAGGGCGCAAGAAGGAGCTCGTGGCCCACGCTTAAGGGCCCAGCGCCCTGGAGGGATTAGCTCCCCAGGGCCTTTTCGTACACCTCCAGGTACTGCCGGGTGATGCGCTCAGGGTGAAAGCGCTCCTGGGCGTACTCCCGCGCCCTTCGCCGCATCTTGGGGAGCTCGGGGTGGGCCAAAAGCTCCAGGATGGCCGCGGCGAAGCCCTCCAGGTCCCCGAGCTCCACCAGCCTTCCCACCTCTGGCCGGACGAGCTCCGGCACCCCGCCCACCGCCGTGGCCACCACGGGCACCCCACAGGCCAGGGCCTCGAGGGCCGCCTGCCCGAAGGACTCCTCCTCCGAGGCTAGGAGGAAAAGGTCCGCCGCCCCCAGGACCTCCTCGGGGTGGGGCGTGGGGGGGTGGAAGGTGATCCAGGGCTCCACCCCGAGCTCCCGCGCCACCCGCCTGGCCTCCGCCTCCTCGGGGCCCTTTCCCAAAAGAAGGAGGTGCGCCTTGACCTTGGGGCGCACCTTGGCGAAGGCCCGCACGATGTCCGGCACCCGCTTGATGGGCCGGAAGTTGGAGGCGTGCACCAAAAGCCACTCCCCCTCCTCGGTGTAGAGCCCCTTACGTTCCGGGCGCGGGTAAAAGCGCTCGGGATCCACGGCGTTGTGGATCACCGTGGGCTTTACCCCAAAAGCCCTCTCCGCCTCCTTCGCCAAGGCCAGGCTCACCGCCGTGGTGGCCTGGGCCGCCTGCAAGGCCCGCCTCGTGGGCCCGTGGAAGGCGGGGTCCATGCCCAAAACGGAAACATCCGTGCCGTGGAGGGTGTGCACCAGGGGAAAGCCCTCGCCCAAGCCCAGATAGCTAGCGGCGGCGTGGGGGATGGCGTAGTGGGTGTGGACGAGGTCCAGCCCGAGCCGCTTGGCCTCCCGCTCCAAGGTCCCCGCCAGGGACAGGGTGTAAAGGGGCCCGGGGAAGACGGGGTAAAAGGGCAGGTCCACGGGGATGAAGGCCACGGGGCTATCCTTGGGCAGGCGGAAGGGGCGCTCCGTGGCGAAGAGGTAAACCTGGTGGCCCATCCGGGCAAGGCGGTGGGCGAGCTCCGTGGCCACGATGCCGCTTCCCCCCAGGCCCGGGTAAGCCACTACACCAAGCCTTAGGGGCCTCACCCGGGGCACCCTCCCCTTCGTTCCCTTGGCCTAATCCTCGAGGCCATGCCCCAAGTCTAGCGCAGGGCCCGCGCGCCCAAGGCTAAGAAGAGAAGGTTCGCCCCCCAGGCCCCAAGCTCCGGAGGTAAAGCCCCAATCCCCGCCAAAGAGCGCCCGAGGAAGAAGGTCCCGTAGTAGGCGAGGGCCAACACCACGCTCATCCCCAAGGCGAGCCCCGTGCTCCTCCCATAGCGCAGGGCCATGGCCGCCGCCAGGAGGACCAGGACCAGGTTGGCGAGGGGCAGGGCCAGCTTGGAGTGGAACTCCAGCCGGGCGCGCCAGCGCTCCAGGGGGGCCAGGAAGGGATCCCGCGCCTTCTTCCAGGCCTCGGAGAGGCTATCCTGGCCGAAGCTAAAGGTGTCGGCGTAGTCGGCGATGGCGCGGGACCGGGAGAGGTCCGACTCCACCTCCAAAAGGGGCCCTTGGCTCACCACCTTGAAGACGCGGCGCACCTGGCCGAGGAGGTTCTCAGCCCCTTCCAGGCCCGGCACCTCCTTAAAGTCCACCCGGTAGTAGCGATAACCCTCCAGGGTGATGACCTTGCCCTCCCACCGGCCACGCTCAGCGAAGAGGAAGGTGCCCTCTTCCCCCTGGAAGGCGCTAATCCTCACCTGGAGCATTTCCTTGGTCCGCCAGTCAAAGCCCTCAAAGTAAAGGCTCTTGCCCTTGCCGATGGGGATCTGGAGCCCCACGAGCCGGTGGAGCCCTGCCCCTTGGGTGTGGATCTCGTCCCACCAGGCCACCCGCACCCGCTCGTTGTAGTGGGGCACCAGGTACTCCTGGAGGTAAAGGGCCGCCCCCGAGAGCGCTCCTCCCACGACCAGGAGGGGTAGGGCGGCCCGGTGGAGGGGGATGCCCCCCGAAAGGAGGGCGAACTGGGCTCCCTCCGCCGAAAGCCGGCCGAAGACCAGGACCGTGGTCACCACGGTGGCGATGGGGAAGACCTGGACCAAGACCCCGGGCACGTGGTAGGAAAGCCAGCGGAAGACCTTCAGTAGGGGCACCCCTTCCAACCACCGGGCCCCGGCATAGAAGAAGCCAAAGAGGTACACGGCGGTGAGGAAAAGGAGGGCCAGGAAGAGGACGGGGAGGCTTTCCCTCAGGACGTAGCGGTAAAGGGTCATGGGAGGCGGCTGGCGTAGGCGACAAGGCGCAAGGCTCCCTCGGGTACCCTGGTGGAGGCCAGGACCTTACCGCTCTGGAAGCGGAGGTGGAGCCTAGCGGAAGCCCCTTGTCCCCGGAGGGTGGCTTTACCCTCTTGGTAGGTGAAGCTTCCCAAGGCCAGGGCTTCCCGCCCTTTGAGGTCCACCACTAGGGTTTCCGCCTGGAGCCTGGGGCTGTCCGCCTGGACCTTGCCCTTTAGGACCACCACCTCCTCGGCGAAGAGGGCAAGGGCCCTTTCCGCCCGTAGCCCCTTGAAGTCGGCGTTGGCCCGGGCTTCCCCGATGGGGATTTCCAGGTTCCAAAGGCCCAGGCTGGCCTCCCCCACCAGTTCCCCGGTGGCCACGTCAAACCGGGCCTCCCCCATGGAGAGGCGCACGTCCTCCCCGCAGGGGCACGGGGTGGCCAAAAACCCCTTTAGGAGGGCTTCCCTTTGGTTGAAGCGGGCCTCTTCCGCTTTCAAGCGGTAGGCGGGGGATTCCAGATAGACCCCTTGGCCCAAGGGGGGCGCTCCAGGAGGACGCTTTCCGCCTCGGCCCGTAGCCTTCCTTGGGCGAGCCGCACACCTTTTAGGGTCGTGTAAGGATTTATGTGTAAGGGTCCGTGCTATGTACACGTCAAAACCTCCATAGGGCATAACCCCAAGGGACTTCCGCGCCT
>NZ_JAKTNS010000026.1:0-36689 GCF_022760915.1 Thermus thalpophilus
GGTGGGAGGGGAAGGGGTCTTCCATCAGGTCTTGGACTACGGCTTCGGTTTTCCGGTAGGTGAGCTTGTAGAAGGCGCGGGTCACGCGAAGCGTAGCTTGCCTAGGAGGAGGGCGAGGTAGAGGGCGTGGGAGTAGCGCCAGGGTCTCCCCCTTCGGCCCGTGGGGGTGGGAGGGGCCACCTCCTGGGCGAGGCGGAGGCAGTGGGTGAGGACCTCTTTGGGGCTCGGTTCTCGCCGGGGAAAGCCGCGCTTGCCCATGGCGCTAGGATGTATACCGTAGACGAGGTTTGCAAGGCAAGCCCAGCCTTCGGAGCTCGCCGGGGAGCCAGCGGGGGTCAACCGAGGGAAGGAACTCCCCTGGCGCCAATCCCTGGCGGGTTCTGAGGGTAGGCCTCTTTCTTCCCCTCCTTGGGCGG
Organism: Thermus thalpophilus; assembly: GCF_022760915.1. Taxonomy (NCBI): domain Bacteria; kingdom Thermotogati; phylum Deinococcota; class Deinococci; order Thermales; family Thermaceae; genus Thermus; species Thermus thalpophilus. The sequence continues at coordinate 417 of NZ_JAKTNS010000026.1, forward strand.
GAGGTGCCGAGGGACCTCTCTCCCCTAAAGCCCATCCTCCTTGGGGGATCGTGGGAGGGGGGAAAGGTCAGGCCTAGGTCCTCATCCTGGTGGAGGGCCCAAAGCGCTAATGGGCGCTTTGGTTGACCAGGACTGGAACCGGTCCTCCGCTTGGATTCCGCCGCAAAAAAGCCTGGAGCACCCCGGGTAGGCTGGCCCGAGCCTTGGGGGCCAGGCTGCTGCTCGGCACCAGGTACGTCCGGTCCAGCACTTGGACCGAGGGAAAGTGACAGGGCCCCTTGGGAGGAGAGGCCACGCCCTGGACCAGCAAAACGGCCTGGAAGGCAATCGGCTTGACTTGGTCCATGTTTCAAGTCTACCAGCGGGCACCGCGATCCGAAACCGCCCGATGGCGAAGGAAAGCCCTTCTCACCCCCAGGAAGCCGACCGCCCTAACGGTGGCTACAGACCTGCGGGAGGGCCATCCATCCCCCCCGCCAGGACTCGAGCGCAGTCCGGGAGGCAGGGGTAAGGGCAGGCCCCTGCCCCATCCCCGCCCCCCGGTGTCCCGGGCAAAGCGCAGAGGGGGTTGGGGCTTGGTCGGCGGGGCTCCAACGGCGCTCCCGGGCCCCGCAACGAGGAAGCCCCCGTGGAGACCCCAGGGCCCCTTCCCCATGGGCCTGTGGGCAGCGGCCGAGGGCACGGGCTAGCTCCCTCCAAACCACAACCCTCGCACCCCGCCGCGGGGGTAGACCCACTCCCCTCGAGGCCCTCCTCCGCAAACTGTGCCCGCCCCATCGGCACTCAGGCGTTGGGGACTACAGGCTAGCCCACGCCTCCCCCCTTGGGCCAACCGAGGCCTCCCCAGATAGCCCCCGGACCCCCCTTCTCCGGCGCGCCCAAGCAGGCCATGCCCCAGGTGGCCGCCGGAAAGGGTGGGCTTACTCGGGCCTATCCACCGCCCACGCTCCAAGCCGCCTTGCCCGGGCTTGAGTTTAAGGCTGTCCTCTCCCGGAGGTACCGGCGCTATCCCCCTGGCCACGCCGGAACGGCGCGCCTCCCCTTCCCAAGATGGCCTTGCCCCGCTACACTAAGCCCATCCCCACCCGACCATGCTCCGGACACTCGGAACCCTTTCCCTGGAAGGCCCGCAAGCAAGGGGGTTTCGGAAGAAAAAACCTCTCCTCCTGCTGGCCTACTTGGCCTTAGAAGGCCCCCGCTCCCGGCACCACCTGGCGGAACTCTTCTGGCCCGAGGCCAGCGACCCCATGAATAGCCTTTCCGTCGCCCTCACCCAGCTGCGCACCGTTGGAGTGCCGGTGGTGGGCGGGGAGGTGGTCCGGAGCGAGGTCCCCTGCGATGCCCTACACCTTCGGGCCCTTCTGGCGGAGGGGAGGTTGGAGGAAGGCCGAAGCCTCTACCGGGGCAGGTTCCTAGAGGGGGCCGACGACGGACTCCCCGCCGAGTTGGAGGAGTGGGTCTGGCACCAGCGCGAGGCCTTGGCCGAGGCCCTTTGGCGCGCCCACGCCCGCCGGGCGGGCGCCCTTTATGCCCTGGGGCTAGCCGAAGATGCGGACGCCCTCTTGCGGGAGGTGGAGCGCCTGCCAGGGGCGGGCGAACCCCCTGAGGACATGGCCCCCAGTGAGCCCCTGGACCACGAGGCCCAACGGGCCTACTTCGCCATCCAGCTCGTGGGGCTAACCCGAGCCGTGGAGCTCATGGGGCTAAGGGCAGAAGCCCTGGAACGCCTCATGGCCCGGGGCCTCCTGGACGCCCAAGGCCAGCCGACCCTCGAGGCCCCCATGACCCTGGAGGGGCGCAAAGCTGCTTTAGAGCTGGCCCGCAGGCTCCCCCTGAAGGAGGCCGCTCCCCTTTACCAAGCGGCCAGGGGGTGCTGGGAGGCAAGCGACGTCGCCCGGGGGCAGAGGGCCCTTCTGAGCATCGCCCGCGGGCAGGTGGAGGAAGCCCCGCACCAGGCGTTGGCGCTTTTGGCCGAGCTCGCCCCCGAACCGGAAATCCTCTTCCTCCGGGCCCGCGCCTTGGAGCGGCTCGGCCGCTACCGCGAAACCCTTGAGCTTCTTGAGGAGCTTCCCCAAAGTCCCGAACGGAGCGCCCTTCGGGGGAGCGTCCTGCTCCGTCTCGGCCACGTTACGGAGGCCCTAGCGGAGGCCGAGATCGCCTCCCAGGGGGGGTTGTACCCCCAAGCGGAGGCCTTGAACCTCCAGGGCATGGCCCTTCTGGCCCAAGGCCGCTTCCGAGAGGCGGCGGAGGCCTTCAGTCGGGCAGCGGTTCGGTTCTTGATGGCAGGAGAGGAGGTGAGGCACCTGGGGGCCCTGGGCAACCGAGCCGTGGCCTTGGCAGAGCTGGGGGAAGGGGAGGGAGCCTTCGCTGAGGTCCTCGAGGCCGTGGGGGACCGGGCCTGGCTTCGGGCCCGGATCTACCTCAACCTGGGGGTGCTTAAGGAGCGCCAAGGGAAAACCGCCGAAGCCGAGCGGCTCTATAGGGAGTCCCTGGCCCTGGCCCAGGGCAACCTGGAGGCCATGGGAAGAGCCTGGAACAACCTGGGAGCGCTTTACCATCGCCAGGGTCGGGCTGAGGAGGCCCGCGCCGCCTACCATGAGGCCCTACGTCTGGCCCAGGCGAGCCAGGAATGGGTGCTCACGGCGGCGGTGCTCGCTAACCTGGCGGAACTCACCGGGGAACGGGCCAACCTGGAGGAGGCCATCGCCCTCTTGGAGGAAGCCCGCTACACGGAACTGGCGGAGCGGTACCGGAACCGGCTTTCCTCGTTTTCGGGCCAATAGACCAACGGGGTGAACCGTGCTTAGCGAAAGGAAGAACAAGCGCAGAGAAATGTTGGGGCCCAGCGTTCAGACCGCGTTAAGACCCCTCGTGCTAGGGTCCTAGCAACTGCGGCGGAGCCCCTTTCTAAAGGCATTCGCCGTGGCCCACTTTGAGGAGGCAAGAATGCGAAACCCCAAGGCGATGTTCGCGGTAAGCCTGGTCCTGTTCCTCGCCGCATGCGGGGGGGGCACGCCCCCACCCCCCAGTAGCATCACCCTCACCGTGGTGGATGCCCAAAACGTCGGCTATGCGGCAGCGTATCAGCTGGGCAGCGGGCCCTGGGGGGCCTTAACCACCAGCACCTCGGGCACCCAAACCTACACCTTCCCCCTGAGCGGCAACTCCCTCTACGGCGTGGCCGTGCGTTGCAATCCACTGGTGCCGGGAATGGCCACAGAAGTCCACGTCATTCAGGCGGCGGTCTCGGAACTCGGCAATCCCAAGATCACCTGTAGCGGTGCGAGCCCGAGCACGGTGAACTACACCTTAAACGTGGACGTCTCCGCCGTACCGGGGATCGCTTCGGGTGACAGCGTGGTGGTGAGCGGGAAGGGCTTTAGCGCCGGAGGCACCGTTTTCAGCCCTTCCACACCGGTTGCCGTCGTCCTGAGCGCCCCGGCGGGGACCCAAGACCTCCTGGTCACGGTGAGCGCTGCAGGCAACCCCACGAACTATAGGGTAGCCAAGGTGTTACGAAGCGTAAGCGTGAGCAGTGGAGGCTCAAGCTCCGTCGTCCTCGCAGCCGCCGATACCCTGGCCCCATCCTCCCTCACCGTCATCCTACCCCCAGGCTTCACCCCCACCTTTGGCACGGCATCCGTCGCCTACCTTAGCCAGGACAACCAAGGCCTGGGCCGGGTGGGTTTCGCCAGCGGTACGGCGGCCACCAACGTTCCCTACCGCCCAGTGAGCGGATTTGGGGCGGGGGACCGCTACGTGGCCCAGGCGGTGGCGGGCGCAGGCCACCACGTCCTTGAGGCTTACAAGGGTAGCGGCGGAGGTAATATCCCCCTGGCCCTGCCCAGCCCCTGGCCCACGGGCAGCCTCAGCCTAAGCGGGCCACCCCACCCAACGGTGAGCGGACTTAGCTACAGCGGGACCAACCTGAGGGCCTACCAGTTGGCGCTGGAGGACTCCACCCTCATTTACCAGGCCACCTTGGGGAAGGGCTGGTTGGGCACGGTTAGCACCTACAGCTTCCCCAATCTTTCCGGTATCCTCGGCTACACGCCCTTCGCCTCCGGGAGCACCGTGCAGGCTTCGGTAAGCGCCTTGCTTTCCGCAAGCCCTCTCCTGCAGCTGGATAGCACCGACCCCAGCGCCTTCAGCGCCGCCACGGACATCCGCCAGGCCATCGCCACCGGAAGCTACACCGTGGGCGGTTCGGGCGTGAGTCTGCCCTAGCCATGCCCGCTTGGCTCCTAGACCTGAGCGGCTGCAGCGTGCCTTGCACGCAGGAGACATGCCATGCCTGGACGTATCTGGTTGCTCTTGTTCCTGCTCTGGGCCTGTGGGCCTGTGAACCCCAGCCTGGACCTTTCGCCCAAACGGGCCGCCCTTGGGGAAGAGGTGGTGGCGCAACTCTCGGGCCTGGACCCCACGGCCGCACAGGTGCTCGTAGGGGGCGTTCCGGCCACGGTGACGGCCCGTGAGGGCCGCACCCTGCGGTTCCGGGTGCCCCAGGTGCCGGGCGGTCCCCAGGTGGTGCGGGTGGTGGCGGGGGGGCGGGAGGCGCAAGCCCTCCTGGGGGTGCTGGGCCAGGTGGACCGGAGCCGGGTTCTCCTGCGCCTCCCCATCGGCCGCACGCCTACGCTTCCCACGGGCTTTTCCCTCCTGCGCCGGGATGACCTTCAGGCCTGCGGCTTCGCCCTGGCCGAGCTCGGCTACAGCGGGGAGGCCCTGGGCAAGGCCCTGGAAGAGCTGGAAGCCCTGGACCCCAGCTACAAGGCGGACCCGGAAAGCCTGTGGAGCCTTTCCGGGGTTTCGGGCGGGGAAGCGGTGGGGGCCTACCTGGCCCAGCAACGGGGCCACCGGGGCCAGGGGGTGCGGGTGGCCGTGCTGGACACAGGGGTGGACGCGGCCATCCCGCAGCTCCCCGGCTACGATTTCGTGGACGAGGACACCACCCCCCAGGATGCCTTCCCCGGTGGCCACGGCACCGGCGCCGCCGGGCTGGTGTTGGAGGTGGCCCCAGGGGCGCAGATCGTTCCCGTGCGCGTCTGCGATGGAAATGGGGTCTGCCGGGCCAGCCGGGTGGTGCGGGGGGTGTGCTGGGTGGTGGCAAACCACCAGGGGCCCACGGTCTTGAACCTCAGCCTGGGCGGTGACACCCCGGTGGAGGCCTTAAAGCTGGCGCTCCAGGCCGCCTTGGGCCAGGGCATACCGGTGGCCGCCGCCGCAGGAAACCAGGGCAACCAGGGAAGCCCCGCCCACTATCCAGCAGCCTACGATCTTCCGGGGCTGGTGGCGGTGGGGGCCCTCGAGGCCACGCAAGGGAGCTGGGCCCCCGCTCCCTACAGCACCCGGGGCCCCTACGTGGACCTGGCCGCACCGGGAACCGACCTAAACTGCACCCAGCCTGGAGGGACCATGGGCACCTGCACTGGCACCTCCTTTGCCACCCCGCTGGTGGCCGGGGCCATGGCCCTTTGGCTTGGGGCCCAGCCCACCCTCCCCCCTGCCCAGCTTCAGGCGCAGTTGGAACAGTACGCCACGCCCCTGCCTTTTCCTCCCCAAGAGGTTGGTAAAGGAATGCTGGACCTGTCTGTAAAGCCGTGAGGGCCTTCGCGACCCCGCCTTCCCTTGCCTTACGCCGCCCCTTCAGGGGCCGTTAAGGCCCCGTTCAGACCCCCCGTTCTACCCTTGCGCCTGAGGCCACACGCCTCAAAGGAGGATAAAGGTGAAAAAAGCGTTCCTTCTGGCAAGCCTGAGCCCTTTGCTGGGGCTGCTCGCCGCCTGCGGGGGGCAGGGCGGTCCCGCCCCCCTGGAGGCGATGCCCCAAGCCGAAGATGGCCTCAGGGCGGCGGCCCTGCCCTTGGCTGAGGAAGCGGAGCGCCTCTTTGGCGACCTCGTGCCCGCCCGCCTAGCTCCTCAAGCGGAATCCCCTCGCTCCCTCACCCTGATCCAGGACAGCGATGGGATCACGCTGGTGGCCTCCCACAGCCTGTGGCAGCCCCCCCAGGACCCAAGCGTCCTGGGCGACCGTCCCCTGGCCGTGGTCATTCGCTGCACCAGCGACGGGAGGCGTTGCGCCGGATATCAAGGCAACCTCGGGGGCGCCGAGCAAGAGGGGTACCGGATGACCTGGTATGGGGGCAAAGACCAAACCGGGGTTCGGCTCACGCAAGGCGTTACCGCCGGCCTGGATTGGGGAGGCCTTTGCCCGCCAGGCAAACCCCTCTTCAGCTGGAAAAAGTGGGGGATGTACTACGTGTTTGACGGGTGCCTGTACTTCAACCCCACCCGCGTCGCCCACCTCAACGCGCCCTTCCCCTCCGACCTGCCGGGGCAGGACCTGAGCGGCACCCTTGACACCACCCCCTTCACCGAGCGCCTGCGCCAGGCTTGCTGCGGTTCGCCCAAGCCCTTTGACGTGGAATGGCCCCCCGCCATCCTGCTCCGGGAGGACGTGGCCGTGGCCTTCGCGCCCTACCAAAACCCCAAGCTCCGGCAAGCCCGCTCCCTGGAAGAGCTGGTCGGGGAGCCCCTGGGCATCGCCTACTGGCGCCAAGCGGCTGGCGGGGCAACATTGACCAAGGCCGACGCCCCGCGGCTCCTGGAGGTCAAGTTCACCCGCGAGGACCCCGATTGGGTTCTGGTGGCCACGGACCTCAGGGATTCGAGCCAAACCCTCAAGTTCAGGGTCGGCGAGGCGACCTGGACGCCCATCGAGTGCCCCCCCTGCCAAACCCTTCTCCTCCACCTCGGCGTGGAGGACCGCCCCCAGCTCCCCCCGGTACTCCACCTGCAGGTGGGCCCCTTGGAGCTTAGGGGGATAGAAAAGAAGGACATTCGGAGGTAAAGGATGAACCGGTATCTCACACTCCTTCCCTTGGCCCTCCTCCTCTTCGCCTGCAGCGGTCCCACGGCCAGCTGCACCACCCCCATCTGCCTCAAGGCCCACTGGCCTCTGAATGAGTCCCCCGGGGCAACCTCGGTACAGGACGTGGTGGCCAATCCCATCTTCAACCAGGGCACGCCCAAGCCCGGGGCCGTGGTGGCCTGGCCGGGGTTCAGCGGCCCCACGCAGGTTTCCGGGCAGACCGCGGGGGCCCTGTACTTCCCCGGGAATGGGAGCACCTGGGTGGAAGTCCCTTCCACCCCCGACCTCAACCTCTCTTACGGGAGCCTCTACCTCGAGGCCTATGTGGCCCCGGTCCAGTGCGGAGCGGGCTCGTATTACCCGATTTTGGACAAATGGGACACCTCTAGCCAGGATGGATATACCCTCTACCTGGAAGGGGTAGCTGCAGGGCAGGCAAGGATCGCCTTCCGCTTGGGCAACCAAACGTTTTTCTCCAGCCAAACCCTCCCCGCCAACTTTACCCCCCCTTCCGGCGGCACCTGGACCCAAGTGGCGGTCAAGGTGGATGGGACCAGTGGCACTTTCTACGTGAACGGTGCCCCCGCAGGGACCTTCACCGCCCCAGGTGGGGCCACCAGCAACGCGCTACCCCTGTGGTTAGGCGCCCTGCACACCCCACCCGCTGGGTTTTTCCACTGTGAAGTAGGCCTGGACGAGGTAAAGGTGGGTTACGTGAACCCCATTTTTAGTGGCCAATAGGAGGTCAGGATGAAGCGCTTTCGGCTCCTGGCACCCCTCGTTCTCCTCACCGCTTGCGGCGGGGGCGGTCCCCAACCCCTCAACGTGACCCTGGTGGACGGAATAGGAGAACCCCTCCAGCCCCTGGCGGCCGCCTGGCGGGTGGGCCCCCCACCCTCGAGCGGCTCCCTTCCCTGGAACGCCCTCCCCGTAGCCCAATCCAGTTGGAGCCTTCCCCTACTCCCCTCCGCCCGCTTCCAAATCGCCTTCCGCTGCCCCGATGTGGGTGGAACCCAGTTCTACGTGAGCCTAGACCTCATGCGCAACGAGCTTGGCAACAACCTCTTGGTGCGTTGCCCGAGCGCTTATGCCAACGCCACGGCCAACGTGAGTGGAGCGTTTACGCCTGCCCTCACCACCGGAATGGCCTTCTCCGCCAGGGGACAGGTGAGCGCAAACTCCACCAGCTTCAGCGGTCTTTCCGTTCCCCTGGGGCCTGGTAGGGAGGTGGCCGTGCTGGGCCAAGACAGTACCGGTACGCTGTACTTTGGCCGGCTGGCCTCCCTGAACATTACCGGCCCCACCACCGTGGGCCCCCTTTCCCTAACGCCCACGAGCACCTTGAGCACCACCACCCCTCCTGGCTTCTTCTCCTATGCAGGCTTGGTCTTGGCCAGCTATGTCCCTCTGGACCTCGCCTCCTGGACCGGAGGCACCCAGAGCGTTCCCCGTCCCTCCCCCGTCGTGGCCGGCGATCTTTTCCAGTTTTGGACCTGCCACGGTTTTAGCTGCGCCCTCCAGCGCAAGGATGCCAATGACCCCGCGGTGGCCCCTTCCGCCTCCTTGAGCCTCTCCGTGCCTCCCTTGAGCCTCTCGGGCAACGAGAGCCACACCTCAAGCACCCTCCCTACCTTTAGCAACCTAACCTCAGGAGGCTTTAGCCCTGGCCTCGGCTTCCTTGGCTACGCCCTCTTCCTAGGGGAGCCGGGAATCCGCTATTGGCGCCACTTCGTAAGCCCAGGAGCCCTGGGAAGCTCCAGCAGTTACCACGTGGACGTGGAGACCGCCCCCGGGATGGCCGGGGTGGTTCCAAGCCCCGGAAGCGCGGTCCAGTTCAGGGCCACCGCCTTCGCCGGGGACCAACCCCTAAGCGCCCTCCTCGCGGCCAGACCCATCCCCGGAGAAACCTTCCCCGGCCACACCCTTTTTCTGGATCGGATGTGGCCGGTGCAGCTGGAAACGGCCCTGCTCCAAACCACCCTGACCTGGTAGCCTGGGCCCATACCCCGCCCAGCCCAAGGCGGGGCAACGGCGCCCCCCTTGGGCTTAGCCTGGGGCGTTAATCTAGGCCCATGCGCCTCATCGGTGTGGCCACCCAGTACCGGCAGACGGAGGGCCTCATGGCTTACAGATTCGTCGGCGTCCTGGAACCGTACCTCCAGGCCCTCGCCCACCACGGCCTGGCCCACGTCCTCCTGCCCCCCCAGGCCCCCGAGGCCTTGGAGCGCATCCTCCCCCACCTGGACGGCCTCCTCCTCCCCGGGGGCGGGGACGTGGACCCCAGGCATTACGGGGAAACGCCCCACCCTAAGCTGGGGGAGGTGAGCCCGGAGCGGGACAACCACGAGCTTTTCCTGGCGCGTTACGCCCTAGAGAAGGGCCTCCCCACCTTGGGGGTGTGCCGGGGCGTGCAGGTGATGAACGTGGCCTTGGGGGGGAGCCTCTATCAGGACCTCCCGGCCCAGGGTTTCACCAAGGTGGACCACTACCAGAAAAGCCCCCCACCCGCCCTTGCCCACAGCGTGCGCCAAGTGGCGGAAAGCCCCCTCTCCCGCCTCTTCCCCGAGGCGTTTCCGGTGAACTCTTACCACCACCAAGGGATCAAGGTCTTGGGGAGAGGCCTGAAGCCCATCGCCGTGGCCCCCGACGGCCTGGTGGAGGCGGTGATCCTGGAAGGCCATCCCCTTTTCTTAGGGGTACAGTGGCACCCCGAACTCTTGCGGGAACACTGGGCGCTCTTTACCCTCCTTCGCGGGTGAGGCGTCCCTTCGTGCGCGGCCTTCCTCCACATCCCACTCCGCCGTAGCGACCAGGCCCCGAGGGCGGAAACCAGGGTGAACCCGGGCCGCAAGCCTGGGTTTTGCGGGATAGGGGCGGCATCGGGAGGCCTTACGCCTCGCCGCGGCAGGCCAAGACCGGGGATGCGGGCTAGGGCTTGTGCCCACACCTTAGCCTACCCCTCTCAGGTCGGCCAGGCGGCGAGGATCCCGTTAAGGGCCCACGCCTCCCGCACCCGGAAGCCCTCCCCTTCCCGCTCCCCCTCCAGCAGGAGGGCCCAGGCGTCCCGGAAGACCTGGTAGCGCCGCGCCCAGACCTCCGGGGGGATGACCGCTTGCAGGCGGTGGGGACCGTCCTCCAGGACGAGGAAAGCGTAGCCCCGGGCGGTGGGGGGCTTCTGCTTCGCCACCACCAGCCCGGCGGTGAGGGCGGGCCCGGGGCGGAGAAGGGGGATGGGGGTGGCCCCGAGCTCCTCCAGCCGGCCCCGCAGGAGGTCCATGGGGTGGAGGGGAAGCTCGGAGAGCCCCTTGGCCTGAAGGTCCAAGGCCAGCCGCTCCCCCAGGCCCAAGGAGGGCAAGGGGGGAGGGGCTACCTCCTCCGCCAACAGGGCCCCCCCGGGAGGAAGCTCCGCGCGGAAGAGGGCCTCCCGCCTGGGGTGGAGGGCGTCAAAGGCCCCCGCCCGGGCCAAGGCCAGGAGGAGGTCCTGGGGCGGGTCCAGGCGGGCGCGGAAGTCCTCCAGGGAGCGGAAAGGCCCCCGAAGCCGCTCCCGCAAAATAGCCCGGGCCGCCTCCTCCGACACCCCTTTGGCGGCGGTGAGGGGCGGGCGCAGGGCCTTCACCCCGCCTTGGACCTCCACCCGGTAGTGGAGGCCGGAGCGGTTGACGCAGAGGGGCAGAACGGGCACCCCGAGCCGCCTGGCCTCCTGGCGTAAGGTGGAGGGGGGCCACATGCCGGGAGCCTCGGAGAGGAGGCCCGCCAGGAACTCCGCCGGGTAGTGGGCCTTGAGCCACAAGGAGGCGTAGGCGTGGCGGGCGAAGGCCAGGGCATGGCTCTCCGTGAAGCCGTAGCCCCGGAAGCCCTCCACCATGCGCCATAGGGCCTCCGCCTCCTCCCCCACCAGGCCCAAGGTAGCCCTTAGACCCTCGAGGAAGCGCTCCCGCAAAGGGGCCAGGTCCTCCTCGTCCCTGGCCTTGGCCACGGCCTTGCGGAAGGCCTCCGCCTCGGCCCAGTCCATCCCCGCCCCGCGGTGGAGGAGCCGAAGGAGCTGCTCCTGGAAGAGGAGAACCCCATGGGTCTTGGCCAGGATGGGCTCCAGGGCGGGGGGCAAGGGGGGCCTGGCCTCCCGCCCCAGGTGCCGGGCCAGGTAGGGGCGCACCGTGCCTGACTGGATGGGCCCGGGGCGCACCAGGGCGATCTGGTGGGCCAGGTCCTCCAGGTTTCGGGGGCGGAGCCTGCGGCTCATGGCGGTTTGGGCTGGGCTTTCCAGCTGGAAAATCCCCAGGGTTTCCCCCCGCCACAGGGGGCGGTACACGGCTTCCTCCTGGGGCAGGCGGTCCAGGTCCAGCCAGATCCCCTCCAGGCGGAACACCTCCTCCCGGGCCCGCTCCAGGGCGGAGAGCATGCGGAGGCCTAGGAGGTCCAGCTTCACCAGGCCCAGGGCCTCGAGGTCGTCCTTGTCCAGGGTGAGCATCCGCACCCCTCCGGCGCTTCGCACCACGGGGGCGTAGCGGGTCAGGGGCCCCGGGGCCACCACCACCCCGCCCACGTGGGGGGTGAGGTGGCGCACCTGCCCCTTCTCCATGCGGGCGAGGAGGGAGAGGAGGAGGCCTTTCACCGGGGCCTCCCCCAGGACCTCCCGGAAAAGGGGCTCCGCCTCCCCCGCCCGGTGGGGGGGCAGGTGGCGGAAGTCCCGGCCCAGGGCCCGGGTGAGGCGGTTCCTTAAGGGCGCGGGAAGCCCCAGGGCCCGGCCCAGGTCCTGCACCGCCAGGGGCAGGCGGTAGGTCACGTAGGCGGCGGCCATGGCCTCCTGCGCCCCGTAGACCTCCTCCAGGTGGCGGATCACCTCGTCCCGGCGGCGGCTCGCCAGGTCCAGGTCTATGTCGGGCAGGGCCTTCATCCCCCCGTGCAGGAAGCGCTCAAAGAGCAGGCCCTCCGCCACCGGGTCCACGGGGGTGAGGTCCAAGAGGTGGGCGAGGAGGCTTCCCACGGCGCTCCCCCGGGCGGAAACCAGGATCCCCCGCCCCCGGGCCCAGGCGGCCACCCCGTGGGCCAGGAGGAAGAAGCCCGCCAGGCCCAAGGCCTCCACCGTGGCCAGCTCCTCCTGAAGGCGAGCCCGGTAGCCGGGCCGCCCCGGGTAGCGCCGCTCCAGGGCCTCCCAGGCCAGGCGGGCGAGGCGGGCCATGGGGGTCTCCCCGGGGGGCAAGGGAACGGGGGGGTCCAGGCTCCTTTCGGGCAGGAGGGGGAAGGCCAGGGAGGCGGCCAGGGCCTTGGCGTTGGCCCAGGCCTCGGGGAAGGGAAGGCGGTCCCAGGCTTCCCGGAGGGAGGGGAGCGCCAGGGCCTCGTTCCGGGGCCGCTCCGGGTGGGGCTCCTCCACGGTGATCCCCAGGCGGGCGCAGGTGAGGGCGTCCAGAAGAGGGTACAGGTCGGGGGTGGCCTGGCGCACCTCCAAGGCGGCCACGTAGGGCAGGCCCCGGTCCTGGGCCAGGGCGCGGAGGACCCGGGCCCGGCGGTCGTCCCCGGGGAGGCGGGCGTGGTAGAGGGAGAGGAAGAGGCGGTCGCGGAAGGCGGCCTCGAGGGCCCGGAGGAGGCGGTCCAAGGCCTCGAGGCGCCGCTCGGCCAGGAGGCGGCTGGGAAAGCCCTCTCGTCCCCCGGTGAGGAGGACCAGGTCCTCGTTCTCCGCCAGGAGGGCCTCCAGGGGCAGGCTTCCCCCTTCCAGAATCTGGGTCAGGTGGGCGGAAAGCCGGGCGTACCCCTCCCGGCTCGCCGCCAGGAGGAGGACGGGGAAGGTGCCCTCGGGGGTCTTTAGGGGAAGCCCCGCCCCCAGGAGGGGGACGACCCCCAGGGCCTGGGCCCGGCGGTGGAGGCGCACCGCCCCGGAGAGGGAGCGCCAGTCCGTGAGGGCCAGGTGGGTGTGGCCCAGGGCCCCGGCCACCTCCAAAAGCCGCTCCGGCGAGGAAACCCCCCGGCCGAAGTAGGATTCCGTCCAGAGCAGGGCTAGTCCAGGACCCGGCTCAGGACCCATGCCTCCCCCTCCCGGTAGACCTCCAGCACGAGCCCTCCCTCCACCTCCACCAGGAAGTAGTCCCGCCCCGGCTCAAGGCGCCACCAGCGGCCCCCGGCCCGCCAGCGGTCCAAAAGGCGCACCACCCGCCGCCTCCCCCGGTAGACCACCCACCGGGGCCGGCCCATCTGCGCCTCCACCTCCAAGGGTTGCAGGCAAAGCCGCATCCTCCACCTCCCAAGCCCGGTAGCGGAAGCCCCACTCCGGGGCCAGGGCCTCCCGGTCCACCACCTCCACCCGCCAGAAGAGGCCGGGGTGGCGGGCTAGGGCCTCGGCCAGCCCCCGCCCCTGCCCCGGGAAAAGCCCCTCCTGCCAGGCGGGGCGGTGGAGGCCCGAGGCCACCGCCCGCACCGCCTCCAGGGGCATCCCCAAGGCGCCGCTTCTTCGGAAGGCCAGCTCCAGGGCCAGCCGGAGTTCCCCCTCGGCGCGCAAGGGGCCCTTGGCCAGGTGCTCTCCTTGGAAGGAAAGCCCTTCCGCCACCGCCTCCACCCTCACCCAAGAGGCGGCCCGCCCCGCCAGGCCCTGGGAGAGCCGCCGGGCCAGGTGGGCGAAGAGGCCGGGCCCCGCCTCCGCCTCCCAGGCCCACGCTTCCACCGCCTCCTCTTCCCGGAACCGGGCCACCCCCTTGCGCCAGGGGCCGAAGAGGTAAGGGAGGAGGCGCCGCCCCTCGGGCAGGTAGGCGGCGATCTGGAGGGGCGTCCAGGCGAGGAGCTCCCCCACCCGCTTCAGGCCCAGGAGGCGGAGCTTCTCCAGGCCCTCGAGGGTGAGCCCCACCCCCCGGAGGAGGTAAAGGGGAAGCCGCTCCAGAAAAGCCCGCTCCTCGTTCTCCCCCACCCCCCGGGCCTCCCCCTCCCGGGCAGCCCAGGCCGCCAGAAGTGCCACCTCCCGCCAGTTGGCCACCCCCACGCGCACCCCGTGCCCCGCCGCCAGAAGCCGGGCCTCGGGGAGGGATAGGCCCAGGAGTACCACCCCCTCGCCCAAGGGCTCCACCCACGGGGTGAGGCGGTGGAGTTCTTCCAGCAGGGCCCGCCAGGCGGAGGCGGCGTGGGCGGGGTAAGGGAGCAGAACGAGGGAGGCCGCCCGCATCCGCGCCACCTCCACCCCCATCCCTTCCCGCACCCCGAGCCTGCGGGCCCGGGGGCAGAGGGCCACCACCCGGCCCGAGCGGTGGACGGCCAGGGGCAGGCCCCGGAGCTCGGGGTGTTCCCGCGCCAAGAGCCAGACGGGCCAGGGGCGAAAAAGGGCCGCCGCCACCACGCTAAAGCCTCCGCAGGATGGCCAAGGCCTCCAGCGCCTCCCGCCCCCGGAGGAGGAAGCGGAAGACCCCCTGCACCTCCACCTCCCGGGCGGGGAGGCGCACCGTGGGGTAGGCGGGGTTATGGGGCTTGAGCACCACCTCTTCCCCTTCCAAATAGACGTACTTCAGGGTGGTGCGCCCCTCGTGGAACACCGCCGCCACCTCGCCCCGCCGGGGCTTCGGCCCCCGCTCCACCACCACCACGTCCCCTTCCAGGAGGTACTCCGCCATGCTGTCCCCCTCCACCACCAAGGCGAAGAGGCCAGGCCTACCGGGGAGGGCTAAAAGCCCCTCCACCTCCTCCCAGGCCTCCTCCAAGGGCCCGGCGGGGATGCGGCCCACCAGGGGGATGGCGGTCCCCGCCAGGAGGAGGCCCTCGGGGGTGAGTTCCAGGTGGGTGGGGCGGCCGTGGCCCCCGGGGTAGAGGCGCAGGAGGCCTTTTTTCTGCAGGGCCTCGAGGTGCTGCCGGAGGGTCTGGGGCCGAAGGCCAAGGAGCCGGGTCAGGTCGTGGGCCGTGGGGGAGAAGCCTTCCCGGAGCCTCTCGGCCACCGCCTTCAGGACCCTGCGCTGTCCGGGGGGGAGCTTCATTATGCCTGTTATATAACAGGCATACTGGGGCGTCAAGCCCAAGGGACAAAGCCTGGTATCACGAAGTTCACCATGACCCCAAGGTGGGAGCGCCCCTTCCTCGGGGAAACCCCGGGCACCCCCCTCCCCATCCTCCCCACCGTGGGAAGCGCCGCCAACGGCGCCCTCGAGCCCCGCTTGGCCCCAGGGGCCTACGGCCACGACGCCATCGCCTTGGGCTCGGGGCTTGCTCTGCTGGTGGGGGTCCTGGTGAGCCGCCCCCTCCCCGGGTCCCAGCTGAACCCCCCATGACCCTGGCCTTCGCCTTGGGGGGCCTCTTCTCCTAACAGCTCGTGCCCCTCTACCTCCTGGCCCGGTTCCAGGGGGCTATGGGGGCCTACCTGGCCTACCGGGAAGGCCTGGTTCAAAACGTCTTCAGTACCGGGCCAGGCTTCCCCCGCACCGCCCCCGAGGCCCTCTACGGCTGGACAGGGCTGGCGGTGGCGGAGGCCTTGGGCACCTTCCCCCTCATGGCGGTGATCCTCTTCGCCGGCAAGGACGGGGGGATCGTCGCCCTGTGGCTCGCCCTCACCGTGGCCGCCGTGGCCTACGGGCTCAGCTCGGGGGGCCCGGGGGGTTCGCCCTGAACCCGGTGCGGGACTTCTCCCCTAAGCTCCTCGGCGTGGAAGGGGCGGCGAGCCCCCACGCCCCGGTGCCGACCCTCGGCCCGGTCCTCGGGGCTTTGCCCCCCGCGGCGCTCCACCGACTCCAGGCTCGTGGAGCCCCGTTAGGCCCACGAAGCTAAGGCCCTTTCTGGGAACAAGACACGTACTTGGGCAGGACCTCCTCCAAGGGCGTCAGGATCGGCAAGAGGGACCCTAGCACCTCAGCTAGGGGTGCGGTGTTTCCCTCCTTGAGCATGAGGTACTGGTCACGGGTGATGGGGGCGAAGGGGAAGGGGGAAAGGAGGGGCACCAGAAGGTCCATGAGGGGCAAAGGGATGGGCAGGAAAGGCTTCTTGCGGCCCACGGTGCGCATGACGAGCGCCAGGAGCTCCCGGAAGGTGTACTCCTTGGGCCCCACCAGGTCATAAGCGCCGAAAAGGCCCCGCTCCAGTGCCAGGGCGAAGGCGTCCGCCACGTCCCCCACGTACACCGGGCGGAAGGGAAAGCGCCCGTCCCCGATGAGGGGCACGAAGGGCAAGGGAGCGCACGCCAAGCCCCGGAGGATTTTCCCGAAAAACTCGTCCCCGGGGCCAAAGATGAGGCTCGGGCGGAAGATGGTCCACTTTAGGCCGCTTTGCCGCACCAGCTCCTCCCCTTCCGCCTTGGTTTCGTAATAGCGGCTCCCCGTGCCCTTCCGCGCCCCCAGGGCGGACATGTGGAGAAGCCGTTCCACCCCCGCCTCCCGCATGGCCAGGAGGAGGTTTTTCACCCCCTCCACGTGCACCGCCCGGAAGCTCTGGCCCCGTTCCCGGATGATGCCCGCCAGGTAGATGGCGGCCTCCGCCCCCTTCACGTCGGGCACCTCCCGGGTGATGTCCCCCTGCACGAAGACGGCTCCTTGGGGAAGGTGACGGGGGCTTCGGGCCAGGACGATGGGGGTATGCCCCCCCTGGAGGAGGCGGTCCACCACGTGCCGCCCCACGAACCCCGTGCCGCCGACGACGAAGACCCGCATCAGGCGGCTTCCAGAGCGCTCTGAGCCTCGGCCTCGAGGCCCTCCAGGTCCAGAAGGTACACCTTGCGGTAGGCCGTGGCGATGAGCCCCTCCCGGCGCATATCGGAAAGGAGCTTGGACACGGACTCCCGGGTGGAGGCGGTGGCGTCGGCGATCTCCTCGTGGGACACGGTCACGTAAATCCCCCCTTCGTCGCGGAAGGAGGCGGGGGTGTCCGCCAGGAAGAGGAGGTAGCGGGCGATCCGGGAGCGGAGCTCCCCCGTCTGCAAGTGGGTTTCATAGGCCAGAACCCGCCGCATCTGCCGGGCCAGGTTGCGGGCCACCTGGCGCAGGGCCTCGTGGTCCATGCGCCTTGGGTCAAAGCCCTGCACCACCGCCTCGGTCATGGCCTCGGCGGCGTAGCGGTGGCGCTTGCCCTCGAGGGCCTCCTCCCCAAAGTAGTCCCCGGGAAGAACGTGCCTGAGGGTCAGGGTGCGGCCATCGGGGAGGAGCTCCACGATGCGCACCAGACCCGACTCCAAGCGATACAGGCTGTGGGCGGGGTCCCCCGCCAGGTAGACGATCTCCTTGCGTCCCATCCGTTTCATGCTGCCTCCTCCCAAAACACCTGGGGAAGCCCCCCCAGGTCCTCCACATAAAGGGCTCCAAGCCGCTTGGCCTCCTCCGCCGTGGCCCCCGCCCCGCCCAGGGCCACCCGGGGGGCGACCCCAGCCAGGGCCCCGTCGGGAAGCGCCCGGAGGCTTTCCAAAAGGAGGGCCGAGAGCACCACCCCCCGGGCCCCCAGGGCCTGGGCCAAGGCCTTGAGGTCGGGAAGGGGGGTGTCGGGGCCCAGGTAGAGGGCGGGAAGCCCCTGGCGGCGCAAGAGGTAGGCGGCCATCATGGCCCCGATCTCGTGCCGCTCCCCCGGGGGGGTGGTGACGAGGATGGGGGCGCCTTGGGGGTAGCCCGCAAGGTCCAAAAGCTCCTGGAGCCTAGCCCGGAGGAAGGTGGAGGCCAGGTGCTCCTGGGCCACGGACACCTCCCCCCGGTGCCAGGCCTCGCCGATCCCCCGCAAGACGGGCACAAGCACCTCCCGCACCACTCCCTCGGGGCCCAGTAGGCGCACCCCCCGGCGGAAAAGGGCCTCCGCTTGGGGAAGGTCGGCGGCGAGGAGCGCCGCCCTCACGGCCTCCGCCAAGGCCTCGGGGCGGGCGCCTTCGGCCAGGACGCGGCGGATGGCGGCCTGAGGGGTGGCCCCCTCCTCCAGGAGGCGGCGGATGCGCTTGAGGGCCTCCACCTCATCCTCGCGGTAGAGCCGGTGCCCCCCCGGGGTGCGCTCAGGCCGGGGAAAGCCGTAGCGGCGCTCCCACTGGCGCAGGACGTGGGCGGAAAGGCCGGTGATGGCCTCCACCTCGGCGATGGTGTACGCCCCGCTTCGGGTCATGCCTTCAAGGTAAAGGTTTGTCTAGGTTTTGTCAAGTATATGTACCACTTGGGAGCAGACTCGGAAGTGTGGCCGGGACAAAAGTCCCACGCCCGTTCTAATCTAGGATGCGGAAGACCTCGTATGGAGCCCGATTGGAAATGCCTAGCAAGGCTGGTACGCTCCCACTCCGCCACCTTTTACCTGGGAAGCCTCCTCTTTCCCAAGGCGGAAAGACAGGGAGCCTGGGCCGTCTACGCCGCCTGCCGCCTGGGGGACGAGGCGGTGGACGGGCCCGGGGGCGGCTGGGAGGCCCT
Source organism: Thermus thalpophilus (assembly GCF_022760915.1). Taxonomy (NCBI): domain Bacteria; kingdom Thermotogati; phylum Deinococcota; class Deinococci; order Thermales; family Thermaceae; genus Thermus; species Thermus thalpophilus. The sequence goes on from NZ_JAKTNS010000026.1 coordinate 18,603, forward strand.
TTCCGCCTGGTGGGAAGGGGTGGAGCGGGCCTACGCCGGGCGGCCTCTGGCGGAATGGGAGGTGGGCTTGGCCTGGGCCCTGGAGCGCTGGGCCATCCCCCTTGAGGCATTCGCCCATATGAAGGAGGGCTTCCTCACCGATTTGGGCCCGGTGCGCCTCAAGACGGAGGCGGAGCTCCTCCGCTACTGCTACCAGGTGGGGGGCACCGTGGGGCGGATGATGGCGGCGGTGGCCGGAGGGGAAGGGGCGGAAGGGGAGGCCATCGCCCTGGGGCAGGCCATGCAGCTCACCAACATCCTGCGGGACGTGGGGGAGGACCTGGGGCGGAACCGGGTCTACCTGCCCGAGGCCCTCCTGGCGCGGTACGGGGTATGCCTGGAAGACCTCCGCGCCGGGAGGATCACCCCGGGCTACCGGGACCTCATGGCCCACCTCGAGGCCCAGGCCCGCGCCCTCTACCGGACGGGTCTCAAGGGCCTCCCCAGGCTCCGCGTGGGCAGGGCGGCCATCGCCTTGGCCGCCCTCCAGTACCAGGGGATCCTGGACAAGCTCAAGCGCATGGGCTACCAAAACCTGTCGCGGCGGGCCCACCTGAAGCCCTGGGAAAGGCTCTGGCTTCTCCCGGAGGCCTACCGCCTGGCCCGGACGGGGGAGTGATGCGCCTGGTCTGGCACCGGGGCGACCTTCGCCTCCACGACCACCCCGCCCTCCTCGAGGCCTTGGGGGAAGGACCCGTGGTGGGCCTCGTGGTCCTGGACCCCAACAACCTCAAGACCACCCCAAGGCGGCGGGCCTGGTTCCTGGAAAACGTCCGGGCCTTGCGGGAGGCTTACCGCAGGCGGGGTGGGGCGCTTTGGGTGTTAGAAGGCCTCCCTTGGGAGAAGGTGCCCGAGGCGGCGAGGCGCCTTGGGGCCAAGGCGGTCTACGCCCTAAAGGGCTACACCCCCTATGGCCGCCACCGGGACGAGCGGGTGCGGGAGGCCTTGGAGGTCCCCCTCCACCTCCTTCCCGCTTCCTACCTCATCCCCCCTGACCTCCCCAAGGCCTACCGGGTCTACACCCCCTTCCGGCGGAACCTCCAGGACCTCTCCCCTCCCCTACCCGCCCCCGAGGCCCTGCCGCAGGCCCCGGAGGAGGGGGAAATCCCCCAGGAAACCTCCGACGTCCCCCTCCCCCCTCCCGGGGAGGAGGCGGCCTTGGCTAGGCTTTCCGCCTTCCTAGAGGAGAAGCTTCCCCGCTACGCCGAGGCGCGGGACCGCCTGGACGGGGAGGGGGGCTCGAGGCTCTCCCCCTACTTCACCCTGGGGGTCCTCTCCCCCCGCCTGGCCGCCTGGGAGGCCTTGAAGCGGGGCGGGAAGGGGGCCCTTAAGTGGGTGGACGAGCTCATCTGGCGCGACTTTTCCCACCACCTCCTCCACCACTTCCCCTGGATGCGGGAAAGGCCCCTGGACCCCCGGTGGGAGGCCCTGCCCTGGAACGAGGACGAGGCCCTCTTCCAGGCCTGGCTGGAAGGGCGCACGGGGGTCCCCCTGGTGGACGCCGCCATGCGGGAGCTTAGGGCCACGGGCTTCCTCTCCAACCGGGCGCGGATGTGCGTGGCCCAGTTCGCCGTGAAGTACCTCCTCCTCCCCTGGCGGAAGGCGGAGGCCGCCTTCAAGGCCCTCCTCCTGGATGGGGACACGGCGCAAAACCTCCAAGGTTGGCAGTGGGCCGGGGGGCTTGGGGTGGACGCCGCCCCCTACTTCCGGGTCTTCAACCTCGTGGAGCAGGGTAAGCGGCACGACCCCGGGGGCGCCTGGCTTCGCCGATACGCCCCCGAGTACCCCTCCTACGAGCCCATGGACCCCGTGGTGGACCTGGAAGAGGCGAGGCGGCGGTATCTGGCCTTGGCCGAAGACCTCGTCAAAAGGTAACCTGGACTACTTTCGCCCCGGGATCCTGGAAACCGCTCGGGTATCCTTTAGCCATGACCGCCACCTTGGACCTTCGGCAGGCCCTCCCCAACCTGAGGCGCCTGCGGGACGACCCCTTGGAAACCCTCCTCGCCTGGGGCCGGGCGCACCCCCGCCTCCGGCTTCCCCTCCCTGGCCTTCCCCTCCTCCTGGTCTTTGACCCCAAGGGGGTGGAGGGGGTTCTTTTGGGCGCGGAGAGCAAGGCCACCTTCCAGTACCAAGAGCTTGCCCGCCTCACGGGAAAAGGCCTCCTCACGGACTTCGGCCCTTCCTGGAAGGAGGCGCGGAAGGCCCTCAAGGACCCCTTCTTGCCGAAAAGCGTCCTGGCCTACGCCCCGCTTTGGCAAGAAGAAGCGGAGGGCTTCTTCGCCCCATGGCGGGCGGGGGAGGTGCGGGACCTGGCGCGGGAGATGCTCCGCCTCTCCTTACGCTTCCTGGGCCGGGCCCTATGGGGCAAGCCCCTTCCCGAGGGCCTGGCGGAGCTCGCCCTAAAGGCCTTGGAGCGGGCGGTGCAGCGGATGCAAAACCCCTTCAGCCGGCTCAACCTCCTGGCGGAAGGGGCCTTCCAACGCTGGAAGCGGGCCTTGGAGCGGGAGGCGGCGGGCCTCGTCCACACCCCTCCCCTCGCCCACCTTCCCCGGGAAAGGGCCTTGGCGGAGGCCAAAACCCTCCTCATCGCCGGGCACGAGACCACGGGAAGCGCCCTCACCTGGGCTCTTTACCTCCTCTCCCAGCGCCCGGAGCACCAGGAACGGGTGGCCAAGGACCCCGCCTTCGCCCGGGCCGCCTTCCACGAGGCCCTAAGGCTCTACCCCCCCGCCTGGCTCCTCACCCGCAAGGCGGAAGGCCCCTTGGACCTACCGGGAGAACGGGTGGCGGCGGGCACCACCTTGGTCCTTTCCCCCTACGTCACCCACCGCCTGGCCTTCCCCCAGGGGGAAGCCTTCCTTCCGGAGCGCTTCCTGGAAGGCCCCGCCATCCCAAGCGGCCGCTACTTTCCCTTTGGCGTTGGGCGAAGGCTCTGCCTGGGGCGGGACTTCGCCCTCCTGGAGGGGGAGGTGGCCCTCACGGCCTTCTTCCGCAGGTTCCGCCTAAACCCCTTGCCCGAGCCCGGGGTCCACGCCGGGGTGACCCTCTGGCCCAAGGGGGGGCTTCCCGCCCGCCTGGAGGCGGCATGACCTACTTGGATTTTCACCTCCTCTTCCTCCTCCCGCCCCTCCTCCTGCTCCTCCTTTGGGCCAGGCCCAGGCCGCCCAGGCTTTGGGCCTACCTCCTCATGCCCCTCATCGCCCTCCTTTACACCACCCCCTGGGACAACTACCTGGTCTGGCGGGGGGTGTGGGGCTACCCCGAGGGGCGGGTCCTCCTTCGGATCGGGTACGTGCCCCTGGAGGAGTACCTCTTCTTCCTCCTGCAACCCCTCCTCACCGGGGCCTTCCTCCTCCTCGTGGCGGGGCCTCCCCCGGCCCCGGGGCCTGGGGTCCTTCGGGTGGTGGGCGGGGGGGTCTTCCTCCTCTTCTCAGCGGCGGGCGTCCTCCTCCTGGCCCTTGGGGGGAAAGGGCTCTACCTGGGGCTCATCCTGGCCTACTTCGCCCCTGTCTTCCTCCTGCAGTGGGCCTATGGGGGGGATCTCCTTTGGGCCTGGCGGCGGGCCCTCCTCCTCGGGGTGGCGCTTCCCACCCTTTACCTCTGGCTCGCCGACCTCTACGCCATCCGGGCGGGGATCTGGTGGATCGCCCCAGAGTACACCCTGGGCCCCAGGGCCTTCGGGCTACCCTTGGAGGAGATGGCCTTCTTCCTGGCCACCAACCTGGCGGTGGTGCAGGGCCTGCTTTTGGCCTGGCACCCGGAGGCCCTAAGGCGGCTAAGATGATGGACCCCGAGCGCCCCTTGGCCAGGCTCCTCAAGCTCTTCGTGGAGGGCTTCCTCCTCCTGAGCCTCAAGGGAAGCCTCCGGGGGGTGTACCTGAAGGGGGAACCCCCCCAGGAGCCCCTGGTCCTGGCCCTGAACCACCACAGCTTCTTTGACGGGCACCTGGTCTGGCTCCTGGGGCGGCGCGCCCGGAGGCCCACAAGCCTTTTGGTGGCGGAGGAGAACCTTCAGGCCTTCCCCGTCCTTTCCCTGGCGGGGGCCCTGCCCACAGGCCGGGTGCGGGAGGCCCTAAGGCGCCTTAGGCGGGGGGAGTGGGTGGCGGTCTTTCCCGAGGGGGAGCTGCGCTACCCCGGGGCCCTGGGGCCCTTGAGGCCGGGGGCCCTTTGGCTCGCCCAAAGAGCCGGGGTGAGGGTCCTCCCCGTGGCCACCCGGGTGGCCCTAAGGGGGTTTGAGCACCCGGAGGCTTTTCTCCTCGTGGGCCCACCCCTTTCCCCCGAGGAGGACCTCAGGGCCCACCTGGAAGGGCTTTTGGCGGAGCTGGACCAGACCCTTGCGGAAACCCACCCCCGGGACCTTCCTCCGGGCTTCCGGGAGGTCCTAAAGGGAAGGCGGAGCCTGGAGGAAAGGGTCCGGCCCCTGGTGGAGGCCCTCAGGCGATGACGGGGGACTTCTTCTTCGGGGTCTTCCTCTTCCTCCTCCTCCGCTGGCTCGCCCTCTTCTATAACCTTTTGGCCTTCCCCCGGCTTGCGCCAAGGCCCACCCCCAAGGGGCCCACCGCCTCCCTCCTCGTCCCCGCCCGAAACGAGGCGGAAAACCTAAGGCGCACCCTCCCAACCCTCCTCCGGCAAGGGGCCCTCGAGGTGCTGGTGCTGGACGATGGCTCCTCGGACGGCACCGCCCGGGTTGCCCTGGATCTGGGCGGGGACCACCCGGGCTTCCGCCTCCTCGAGGGGAAGCCTCTGCCCCCGGGCTGGACGGGGAAAAACTGGGCCTGCTGGCAACTGGCCCAGGCGGCCCGGGGGGAGGTGTTGGTCTTCACCGACGCCGACGTGGCCTGGGGCGAGGGGGCCCTGGGGGGGCTCCTTTGGGCCTTAGAGGGCAAGGACCTGGTTTCCGTCCTCCCCCGGCAGGAGGTGGCAGGCCCCCTCCTCGCCCCCGTTCCCTTCGTCATGGGAGGGCTTTTCTCCTTTCTGCCGTATCCCTTCCTAAAGGCCCTCCGGGTGGCCAACGGCCAGGTCCTGGCCTTCCGCCGGGAGGCCTACTTCGCCCTCGGGGGGCACGAGGCGGTGCGGGGCGAGGTGCTGGAGGATGTGGCCCTGGCCCGGCGGGCGGGGCGCTACGGGCTTTACTTGGCGCCTAGGCTTTTCGCCGCCCGCATGTACCGGGGCTACGGGGAGATGCTGGAGGGGTTTGGGAAAAACTTCCTGGAGATCCACCTGAAGAACCCAGCCATCCTCCTGGGCTCCTGGTTCTACCACCTGGCCCTCTACACCCTCCCCTGGGCCTTCGGGCGCTGGGAGCTTGGCCTCATGGGCCTTTTGGAACGGGCCCTGGTGCAACGGGCCACGGGGGGGCCCCTCTGGCCCGCCCTCCTGGTACCCTCGGCGCCCCTTCTCCTCCTGCCCGTCTACCTCCGCGCCCTCCTGCCGGGGAAGCGGTGGAAGGGGCGGGCCTTGCCCTAGGAAGGCCGCCTCTTGCTACCATGAAACCATGGCCCTCATCGCTCGGATCTCCTCCAAAGGCCAGGCCACGATACCCAAGAGGGCGCGGCAGGCCTTGGGCCTGAAGCCGGGGGATCTACACCTCACGGAGTTGGAGGCGGACGGTTCCCTTCGCTTGCGCCAGGTTGCCCCTTCGGACCTAGCTTACCTGAAGTCCCTGGAGGCCACCTTCAGCGAGTGGGCCAGCCTCGAGGACGAGGAAGCGTACCGTGACCTTGGAACGCCACACGGTGGCCCGGGTCCCCTTTCCGTTTACCGATCAGAGGGGGGTTAAACACCCGCCGGCCTTGGTGTTGTCCCAACCCGGGTGGCTACCCAACGCCTCGGGCATGGCCATGATCGCCAGCAAGCGCCACGCCCCGTGGCCCCTGGACTGGCCCGTCCAAGACCTACAAGCCGCCGGTCTACCGGTTCCCTCGGTGGTTCGCTTCAAGCTCATCACCCTGGACCACAGCCTGGCGGCGGAGGATGCCCCTCAGGTGGAGCCACGCCTGCCCCGCCTCCTCGGCCTGTAGCCCGCCCCGCAATCCCGCCCCTCCCATAGGGTAATCTCCATTCCATGCGCGTCCTTGTCATCGGAAGCGGGGTGGGAGGCCTCGCCTGCGCCATCCGCCTCGCCGCCATGGGCCTTCAGGTTCTGGTCTTGGAGAAGCTGGACGGGCCCGGGGGCAGGGCCCGGGTGCACCGGGCGGAGGGCTTCACCTTTGACATGGGCCCCACGGTGATCACCGTGCCCCCCTTCCTGGAGGACCTCTTCGCCACGGGGCCCGGCAACCCCCGCCTCTACCCTGACTTCCCCGAGGAGGAGGGGCTTAAGGCTACGGCGCGGTACGTGAAGCTGGTCCCCCTGGACCCCTTCTACCGCATCCACTTCCCCGACGGCACCCACTTTGACTACAAGGACGACCGGGAGCACCTCCTCTCGGAGATCCGCCGCCTCGCCCCCGAGGACCTGCCGGGCTACCTCCGCTTTGAAGCGGACGCCAAGGCCATCTTCCGCCGCGGCTTCCTAGAGCTCGGCTTCACCCACTTCGGAAGTTTATTGGACCTCCTCCGGGTGGCCCCGGACCTCCTGCGGTTGGACGCCGTGCGGCCCCTTTTCTCCTTCGTCAAGAAGTACTTCAAAAACCCCAAGATGCGGCGGGTTTTCTCCTTTGAAAGCCTCCTCATCGGGGGAAACCCCCTAGCGGTGCCCGCCATCTACGCCATGATCCACTTCGTGGAGCGCACCTGGGGGGTGCACTTCGCCCTGGGGGGGACGGGGGCCTTGGTCCAGGGGATGGTGCGGAAGCTGGAGGAGCTTGGGGGGAAGATCCGCTACCGGGCTCCCGTGCGTCGCATCCTCACCCGGAAGGGAAGGGCCGTGGGCGTGGTCCTGGAGGACGGGGAGCGGATTGACGCCGATCTCGTGGTCTCCAACGCCGACTACGTCCACACCTACGGCGAGCTCCTGGCCCCGGAGGACCGCCGCCTCCACGGGGACTGGCGCCTCAAGCGCACCCGGCTTTCCATGAGCCTCTTCGTGGCCTACTTCGGCTTCCGCGCCCGGGGAGACGAGGGAGAAAGGCTCAAGCACCACAACGTCCTCCTTTCCGAGCGCTACGAGGGGCTTCTTCTGGACATCTTCGCTCGCAAGGTCCTCCCCGAGGACTTCGCCCACTACCTCCACCTCCCCACCCTCACCGACCCCTCCTTGGCCCCGCCCGGGCACCACGCCGCCTACACCCTGGTCCCCGTGCCCCACAACGGGAGCGGCCTGGACTGGCGGGTCCTGGGGCCCATGTACCTGGAGAAAGCCCTCCGGTACCTGGACGAAAGGGGCTTCCTCCCGGGCCTCGTGGACCGGCTGGTCTACACCCACTACATCACCCCCGACTACTTCCAATGGACGCTGAACAGCCACCTAGGCAACGCCTTCGGCCCCGAGCCCGTGCTTTGGCAGACGGCGAGCTTTAGGCCCCATAACCGCTCGGAGGACGTGAAGGGCCTTTACCTGGTGGGCCAGAGCTACCAGCCCGGGGCCGGACTTCCCAGCGTCCTCATGTCCGCCAAGATGACGGCGAGGCTCATCGCCCACGACCTGGGCCTGGAAAGGGCCCCCAAGGGGCTTCGGGAGGCTTGGGTGTGAGCACCCTGGAGAGGAAGCGGAAGCACCTCGAGGCCTGCTTGGAAGGAGACGTGGCCTACCAAAGGACCACCACGGGCCTGGAGCGCTTCCGCCTCCGCTACCAGGCCCTGGCGGGGCTGGCCCTCGCCGAGGTGGACCTCACCACGCCCTTTCTAGGGAAGAACCTGAAGGCCCCCTTCCTCATCGGGGCCATGACAGGGGGCGAGGCCCTCGGGAGGCGCATCAACCTCGCCCTGGCGGAGGCGGCGGAGGCCCTGGGGGTGGGGATGATGCTGGGCTCGGGGCGGGTGGTGCTGGAAAAGGAGGAAGCCCTAGGGAGCTTCCAAGTGCGCCGGGTGGCCCCCAAAGCCCTCCTCATCGCCAACCTGGGCCTGGCGCAACTCCGCCGCTACGGCCGAGAGGACCTGGTCCGCCTGGTGGAGCTTTTGGAGGCGGACGCCTTGGCCTTCCACGTGAACCCCCTCCAGGAGGCGGTGCAGAAGGGGGACACGGACTTCAGGGGCCTTTTGGAGCGCCTTGGGGACCTCCTTCCCCTCCCCTTCCCTGTACTGGTGAAGGAGGTGGGGCACGGGCTTTCCCGGGAGGCGGCCTTGGCCCTTAAGGGCCTCCCCTTGGCGGCGGTGGACGTGGCCGGGGCGGGGGGGACGAGCTGGGCCCGGGTGGAGGAGTGGGTGCGCTTTGGGGAGGTGCGCCACCCCGAGCTTTGCGAGATCGGCATCCCCACCGCCCAGGCCATCCTCGAGGTGCGGGAGGTCCTGCCCAATACCCCCCTCATCGCCTCGGGGGGCGTGTACACGGGCACGGATGCGGTGAAGGCCCTCGCCCTGGGGGCGGATCTGGTGGCGGTGGCGAGGCCCCTCCTGAAGCCCGCCCTCGAGGGGCCCGAAGCCGTGTCCGCCTGGATTGGGGACTACCTGGAGGAGATGCGCACCGCCCTTTTCGCCATCGGAGCAAGACAGCCCCGGGAAGCCAGGGGGCGGGTGGAAACCATTTAGAAGCACTCCCCTAAGGACAGGCGGCCTTTGCCTGCCCTTTCACAAGGCTTTCACATGTGGGTCTTACCCTTCCCAACGGGGTGGTATATGCGGCGACCCTGGATCTGGCTCGGTTTCTTGGCTCTTCTAATAGCCCTGGCCCAGGCCCTGAGCCTGGACCTAAAGCCCTACCTGGTACGGGTAGTGGAGGGCAAGGAGGTCTACGAGGAAAACCCCGTGGCGGTGAAGCCCGGGGACGTCCTGGAGTGGCGCCTTGTGGCGGAAAACCGCGCGCAAGGGGCGCTCCGCCAGGTGGCCCTGGTCATCCCTATTCCTAAGGAAACGGCGTACCTGGACGGGAGCGCCAAGCCCCTCAGCCTGAACGGGTCCACCATCCGCCCGGAGTTCAGCTTTGACGGGGGTCGGACCTTCGGGGTTCCGCCCCTCAAGAAGCGGGTCCGGGTGGTGGAAAACGGCAAGGAGGTGGAAAGGGAAGTGGAAGTGAAACCCGAGGAGTACACGCACGTCCGGTGGCTCATCCCCGAGCTGCCCAAGGGAGGCAAGGTCCAGGTGTCCTTGCGCACCATGGTTCGTTAGGGAGGTAGAAGTATGGGAGTACGAGGAAGCGCGCATATCTTGAAGGGCTTGGCCATCGCCCTGGCCCTCGTCCTGAGCCTGGCCTGGGCCATGACCCCGGCGGGGACGGCCATCAGCAACCAGGCCTCCGCCAGCTACATTGACTCCGCCGGCCAGCCCAGGACCACCACGTCCAACCTGGTGACCACCATCGTCCAGCAGGTCTATAGCTTCACCATCGCCCCCAACGGCACGGAAGCCAACCCGGGCCAGACCCGTAGCGGCCTGCCCGGGGCCCAGGTGCTCTTCAACTACACCGTCACCAACACCGGAAACGGCACCGACACCATCAACCTGGCCACCGCCCAGGGCGTAAACGACAACTTTGACCTGACCAACATCCGCATTTACCGGGACGATAACTGCAACGGCAACGTGGACGCCGGGGAAGCCCAGGTGACGGGCGTTACCCTGGCCATGGGGGCCCAGGCCTGCGTGATCGTGGCGGCCACCCTTCCCGTTACCGCTACCAACGGCCAGTACGGGAACCTGAACCTCACGGGTACTTCCCAGGGCAACTCCTCCGTCACCGACACGGATAACTGGGCCCGGGCCACCGCCACCACCGCCGCCGCCCTCAGCGCCTTCAAGTCCGCCTCCCCGAGCGGGAACGTGGCCCCGGGCGGCACCATCACCTACACCATCTCCGGGAGCAACACGGGCGGGAGCGCGGCCTACGGCTACGCCGTCACCGTGGACGGGCAAAGCCGGACGGGCATCCTGGTGGAGGACGTGATCCCCGCGGGCCTTGTGGTCAGCGCCATGCCCACGGGCTCCGCCGGGGCCGGCACCGTGCGCTACGTGTACCACAACGGCACGAACAACACGTCTTGGGTCACCCTCACGTCCAGCATGCTTCCCCTCACGGGCGACGGCGCCAAGAAGATCGGCATGCTCATCGAGGGCACAGGGGCCTTCTTCCCTCAAGGGGCGCAGTACAGCTTCAGCTTCGTTGCCCAGGTGCCGCAGAACGCCCCCGCTGGGGCCACCTACAGCAACACCGCCAGGGTGACCTTTGACGCCAACGGGGACGGTGACGCCGCCGATCCCGGGGAGAGCGTGAGCACGAACAGCACCAGCAACACCGTGGGGGCCACCTATAACGTGGCGGTGGGGCCCTACGGCTACCCTGAGGGCAACGCCACGGGCACGTACCAAGCGGGCGCCTACACCGTGACCCGGAGCAACGACACCCAGTCCATCGCCTCCGCCTCTAGCGGCACCACCGTCATCTTCCGCCACACCCTGAAGAACACGGGGAACACCCAGGACAGCTTCAACCTGAGCTTCTCCGGCGCCCCGCAAGGCTGGGCGTGCCAGCTGGTGGCGGACGACCTCACCACCCCCATCAACGGCCCCGTGGGACCGCTTGGCGCGGGTGGCACCTACAACTTCGCCGTGAAGTGCAGCATCCCCGCCAGCTACACCTCCACCAACCCCGTGACGCTCACCGTCACCGCCACCAGCGTGGGCGACCCCAGCAAGAGCGACCTCACCACGGACACCGTGAACCAGGTGGTCTCCGGTTACGCCGTGGACCTTGCAAAGCAAGGGGCTTCTGGGGACAACGATGCCAACAACGATAACCCGCCCGCCCAAAGCGCCAACCCCGGCCAGACGGTCTATTTCCCCTTGGAGGTCTACAACGCCGGGGCTAACCCCGACGTCTACAACCTCACGGCCAACGTGCCCACGGGCTTCAGCGTCACCTTCTACCCCGACGCCAACTGCGACGGCCAGCCCGATGGCGCTCCCATCACCAACACGAGCCTGCTGAACCCCGGTCAGAAGCAGTGCGTGGTGGCGGCGGTCACCGTGCCCGCCGGCGCGGCTCCTGGAGCGAATAGCGTCTCCTTCACCGCCAAGAGCACCACGCTTGCCAACGTAGCCGACACCGTCACCAGCCAGGTGAACGTTAACCTGGTGGCCCAAGTGACCCTGGACCCCGACCGCTCCGGCACGGTGACGAGCCCGGGCACCATCGTCTACACCCACACCCTCCTCAACAACTCCAACGCCCGCGCTTACTGCGATGTCTCCGGCTCGGGCGGCGCCTACGGCTGGACCTACCAGTACTCCACGGACGGCACCAACTGGTCCCCCAACCTCCAGGATGTGCAAGTGGCCCCCAACGGCGGCACCGCCACCCTCTATGTCCGGGTCATCGTCCCCGCTGGGGAGCCCGTGGGCCGGGTGGACACCAACACCGTCACCGCCCGGTGCGACGTGACCACCGGCCAACCGGACAACACCTACGAGGCCACGGACACCGCCACGGAGACCACCACCATCGTGGGCGGCGAGCTCCGGCTCACCAAGCAGGTGGACAAGACGAGCGCCAAGCCGGGCGAGAACCTGACCTACACCATCGTGGCCGAGAACATCGGCACCGGGAACCTCACCAAGGTGATCGTCTCCGACCCCATTCCCGCCTACACCACCTTCGTCAGCGTGAGCGCGCAGATCACGGGCTTCGCTCAGGGCGCCCAGTTGCTCTACTCCACCGACGGCACCACCTGGAGCGCCACGCCACCCACCTCCGTGCCCACGGGCGGCGCGGTCTACGTGGGCGTGGACACGGACGGGGATAACACCATCACCAACGCCGACGTGATGCCCCCCGCGGCCAAGATCACCATCACCTTGATGGTGACCGTGCAGTAGCCTTTCGGCCCGCCCCGGGAAACCCCGGGGCGGGCCCCTTAAAAACCGAGAGGCAATTTAAGAAGAATTTTCGCAAGGTTTTCACGGGGACCGGGGAGGATGAAGCCGATGGGATGGCGAGGGCAAAGGAGCCAAGGAAGCCTGAGGGGGATGCTCGCCCTACTTCCCCTCCTCACCTCCTTCGCCCTGGCCCTCACCCCGGCGGGCGCGGTGATCCGCAACCAAGCCGCGGCCCAGGTGGGGGAGGCGCGCTACCTCTCCAACGTGGTGGAAACGGTGGTGGCTTCCCTCTGCGTTCCCCTCCTCGGGCCCGACGGCACCCAAGCGGCCCCAGGGCAGGTGGCCCAGGGAAGCCCCGGGGGCTACGCCTACCTCCCCTACCTCCTCACCAACGGGGGCAACGACCGCTTCACCTTCTCCCTGGGCCACCTCCTCGGTGCCCGGGACTTTTCCCCGGAAGAGGTCCTCATCTTCCCGGACCCCAACGGGGACGGCATCCCCGACGGCAATCCCATCACCGAAGCCACCTTGGGCATGGGGGAAAGCCTCCGCCTGGTCCTTCGGGTTAAGCTCCCTTTGAGCGCCAGCGGTGGCCTCCTCCTCACCCCCCTCGCCCGTTGCCCCGGCGGGGAGGAGGACCGGGAGAACTGGACAAGGGTGCGGGCCGCCTCCGGCCCTGCCCTGCACGTAGAAAAGAGCATGACCCCCACCGCCCTCCCGGGGGAGGAGGTGACGGTAAGCCTCCGGGTACTCAACCTGGGCGATGTGGAGGCCCTGAACGTGACGCTGGAAGACCTTCCCCTCCCCTTCCCCTTCGTGCCCGGCTCCGCCAGCGCCCGGAAGGGCGAGATCGCCTACTTTGACGGCGCCAGCTGGGGGGCCACCGAACCCCCTGCCGTGCGGGGGGTGCGGCTAAGCCTGGCGCGCCTCCTCCCAGGGGAAGAGGCCCTTCTCACCTTCCGCCTCCGGGTATCCGAGGGCACACCCCCCGGCGAGGTGGAAAACCGGGCGGTGGCCCGAGGGGATGGAGGCCCGGCGGAGGGCAGGGCCGTGACCCGGGTGCTTCCCCTCTTCAGGCACCACCTGGGGCCCCAGGGCAACCCCCGGGCCCTACCCGGCGGGGAGGGCTCGGCGGACGACCGCCAGGCGGAAAGGGCCTTGGCGGGGCAGCCCGTCTGCTTCCGCCACACCCTAGAAAACGCCGGCACCGCCCAAGACGCCTACTCCCTGCGGGTGGAGGAAGTGCCCGCGGGGGTAAGCGTCTGGCTGGAGGACCTGGAGGGAACGCCCCTGGCCAACCCCTTGGTCCTCGAGGCGGGGGCGCAAAAGGACTTCCAGGTCTGCTACCTGGCCCAAGACGCCCGCACCTTCACCGCCAGCGTGGTGGCCCGCTCCCAGGCCTCGGGGGCGGAAAATGCCACGTGGGACACCCTAGAGGTGGCGCCGCGGGGCGCCCTAACGCTCCAGAAGGAAGCGGACCCCCCCCCCGGCACCACCCTGCGCCCCGGGCAGGAGGTCACCTACACCCTTAAGGTGCAAAACGCCTTCGCCCCCCTCGCCCAGGTGGTGGTGGAGGACGCCCTGAGCCCCCACCTGGAGTTCCTGGAGGCTTCCCACGGGGGAGCGTACGACCCCGCGGGCCACAAGGTGGTGTGGCGCCTTGATGCCCTGCCCCTTGGGGAAACCCTCCTAACCCTACGGGTGCGGGTGCGGCCGGATGCCCCGGACGACGCCCTGGTGGAAAACACCTTCCTCCTTAGGGCAAAGGAGGTGCCCAACCCCGTGGGGTCCAACCCCGTGCGCCACCCCGTCTTCGGCGTGAACCTCCTCCTGCGGAAGGAGGTGGGCCCAAAGGAAGCCCGCATCGGCGACCTCCTCACCTACCGCCTCATCCTGGAAAACCCCTCCCCCGCCCCCCTCACCGCGCGCCTGGTGGACACCCCGCCCCCCGGCACCCGCTATGAGCCCGGCACCGCCTTCCTGGGCTGCGGCGAGAAAGCCCCCCAAGAGCCCCAGGTGGTGGAGGGCAAGCTGGTGTGGGAAGGGCTTTCCCTGCCCGCCAAGGGGCGGGTCTGCCTGGAGTACCGCCTGAGGGTGCTGCCCGGGGCCCCGCGGGAGCTCGTGAACACCGCAGAAGCCTTGGGTGTGAGCGGCCAGGGAGCGGTGACGGCGAGCGGCAAGGCCCAAGCCGTGGCGCAGCTGGACCTTGGGCCCTTCGCCCTGGGGGGGGTCCTCCTGGGCCGGGTCTTCCTGGACCTGGACGATGACGGGGTCTTTAGCCCAGGGGACATCCCCCTCCCCGAGGCTAGGGTGCTCCTCGCCAATGGCCTCCAGGCCCTCACCGACGCGGCGGGGCGCTACGCCTTCCGCGACCTTTCGGGCCTCCACCAGGTGATGCTGGACCCGGCCTCCGCCCCCTTCCCCCCCCGGGCCATGCCGGAGAACCTGGGGGAGGGGTACCGCAAGCGGGCCCTGGTCCAGGGGGCCACGGTGGTGGACTTCCCCCTCCGCCCCCCCAAGGGCTCCGTGCGGGTGGAGCGCGCCACCACCCTGCGCATGGGACCCTTGGTGGTGGAAAAAAGGCTCCTTCGCCTCGGGGACAAGTGGCTGGTGGAGCTCCGCCTGCGGAGCGCCGAGCCCCTACCCGAGTTCACCCTCACCGATCCCCTGCCGCAAGGAGGAGCTAAGGTGTTCGCCTACCCGGAGTTCCAGGGCGAGGAAACCCTGACCTACGAGGTGGGAGAGGCCCAACTCACCGACCCCGAGGTGCGCTGGAGGTACCCATGAAGCGCTTGTGGACCTTTTTTCTCCTTTCCTTTGCCTTTGCCCAAGGCGTGGAGCTCAAGGCCACCCTGGTGGGAACCGGCCTGGAATGGGAGCTGGACCGCCTCGAGGCCTGGCTCCTCCCTCAAGGGGAGGAGGGGCGGATTGCCCTCTTTTCCCCCGGCTTTGACCCCGAGGACTACCGGAGCGCCCTAAAGGGCAAGCCCGAGCTGGGGGACGAGCGCTATGACGGGGGCAAGGGGGAAGTGAGGGCGGTCTACGAGCTTTACCGGGGGGACACGCTCCTGCGCCGGGCCGTCTTTGGGGTGGAGCCCCACCGGGAGGTGGAGTTCTTCCGGGGCAAGCTGGAGAAGGGGGAGGTCTACCGCCTGGTGGCCCGGTTTGAGGGCCTGGGGAAAAACGCCTTCGTCCTCCGAGCGGAAGGGTTCTCCGTGCGGCTTGACCCTAGGATGCAGGTGGTGGACGTGAGGACCCAGGGACCGGGCCTTACCCTGCGCCAGCTTCCCGGGGAGCGGGGGCGCTTCGTGGAGGCCTTCGCCCTAGAGGCCGCTAAAGAACTCCTTCCCCTCCCCGTGCGCTTCTACGACGAGGACGGCCCCGAGGAGCTCCTTTCCCGGGTCCTCCTCCCCAACGGCCAGGTGGAGGAGCGGCCCGTTTCCGGGGACCGGGCTTGGGCCGAGTACACCCTGCGCCTCCCCGGCGTCACCCGCTTCCTCTTCGCCCAGCCCCCCACGGCCAAGCAGTACTCCAACACCTTCGCCTTCCAGGTGAAGGCGTGCCTGGCCCTGGCCGAAGACCGCTTCCAAGCGGTGCCGCCGGGCCCCAGGGAGGTGCGGGTGGTGGACGAGGGGGGAAACCCTCTGGACCTTAAACCCACCCTCACCGAAGAAGGCCTCGCCCTCCTGGAGCTTCCCCAAGGCTACCGCCTCCTGGAGGCGCAGGGGGAAGGAGCGGTGGTGGTGGAGGGAAACCGGGCCCGCTTCGGCTGCCCTGGGGGCAGGGTGACCTTTGTGGTGCGGGCGCCGGAGGCGAGGCTGAGGGTCCGGGTCCTCCTGGACCTCCCCGGGGATAGGCCCGGGGAAGGGACCCTCCTCCTCGCAGGCGAGGCCAAGCAGGTGGCGGGGGAAGCCCTGTTTGCCTTGAAGCCCGGCACCTACCCCCTCGCCTTCCAGGTGGAGGGGGCCGAGGCCACGGGGCCCAGGGAAGTGGGTCTCCTCCCCGGGGAGGAAAAGGAAGTGGTCTTCCGGGTTAGGCCAAGGGTAACCCTCACCCTCACCCCCGAAACCCAGCGCCACCCCGAAGGGGAGGCGGCGAGGCTTCTCCTAAGGGCCACCACCCCTTACCCTGGCCTCATCCCGGCGGAGCTTTCCCTGGACCTTCCCCCGGAGCTCGAGCCCCTCTCCCCCACCCGCCTCACCGGGCCCCTCTCCAAGGACAGGCCCTTGGAGCTTCCCCTGGAGCTCAAGGGGCCTAGGGGAAGCTACCAGGTGAAAGGCCGCCTCCTTCCCTTCGGCTTGGAGCGCTCGGCCCGGGTGGACTTCTTCCGCCCCGCCGCCTTCACCCTCGCCAAGGAAGCCCTCACCCCAAGGGTGGCCAAGGGGGAGGAGGCCCGATTCCGCCTCACCGTGGTGAACCAAGGGGACGAGCCCGGCCGCGTGCGCCTAAGGGACCTGGGGGGGGCGGGCCTCGAGGGCCCCGGCCTGGACCAGGAGGTCTACCTGGAGCCCCGCCAAGGGCGGAGCTACGAGGTGGCCTTCCGCGCGGTGGGCGAGGGGGTCTTGGTGAACCGGGCGGAGCTCCTTAAGGGCGAAGAGGTCCTGGCCCGGGCCGAGGCGGGGGTCGAGGTCCTTTTGCCCAAACCCACGCTCACCCGCGAGCTACCCTTCCGCCGCTACCTCCCGGGCGAGGTGGTGGAACACCGCCTGGTGGTGGAAAACCATGGGGAAGCCCCCTTGCGCTACACCCTGGAGGACGCCTGCCCCGACTTCCTGGAGCCGGCGGAGGCCCGCTTTGAGGGCACCTTGGCCCCCGGAGGGCGGCGGGTTCACGCCTACCGGGCCCGGGTGCGCTTCGGGGAGGAACGGGAGGGCACCTGCCAGGCCACCCTGCGCCACGAGGGGGGCACCTTGCGGGCGGAAACCCCCCTGGCCCGCGTCCTCCTGAAGCTCACCAAGGAGGCCCTAGCCCCCCGGGTCCTGGAGGGCACGGAGGCGGTCTTCCTCCTCCGGGTGGAAAACCCGGCGGACCACCCGGTTCGCGTCCGCCTCCTGGACACGCCCCCCAAGGGGCTCGCCATGAAGGGCCTGGACTGGGAAGGGGAGCTCGGGCCGGGGGAGGTGAAGGCCTTCACCCTGAAGGCCGAGGGCGTCCCCCCTGGGGCCCACGTGAACCGGGCGAGCGCCTTCCTCGGGGACACCCCCGCCGCCTTCCCCGCCGAGGCCAGCGTGGTGGCCCTTCCCCTCCTGACCCCGGAAAGGCTTTCCGAGGTGCGCCTCCCCTTCCGAGTAGAAGGGGAAGGGGAAGGGCTCCTCTTGGCCTTCCCCTTGCCCGAGGGGGCGGAGTACGTTCCCGGTAGCGCCAGGCTCCAGGAAGGGGAAAGGACCCTTCCCCTGGAAGACCCCCTCACGGACGGGAAGGCCCTTTACTGGCGGCTTCCCCTCCTAAAGGAGGGGGAGGTGCGCTTCAGCCTGCGCCACGAGCGGGCCCTGCCCCCCTTGGCCGAGCCCGCCCTCACCCTCCTCGCCGGGGGGCGGGAGGTGTACCTGAAGGGCAAGGCCACCCTGGAGGACTACCGGAAGGCCAAGCCCCTAGTGGCGGAGCGGCGGGGCGTCATCCGCGAGCCTAGGGAGGGCGAGGTCTTCCGCGACCGGGAGGCCATCCGGGTGGTGCTGGAAGCCCCCCTGGGCTCCCTCACCCTCAAGGTGAACGGCCAGCCCATCGGCCAAGACCGCCTGGGCAAGGCGGAGCTGGACGAGGGGCGGGGCTGGCAGCGCCTGGAGTACTACGGGGTGCCCCTGGCGGTGGGGCGGAACGTCTTGGAGGTGGAAGGGGTGGCCCAGGACCGCCTCGAGGTCTTCCGGGCCGGAAACCCCACGCGCCTGCGGCTTTCCCTCCTGGAGGCCAAGGCGGACGGGCGCACCCCCATCCGGGTGCTGGTGGAGGCCCTGGACGAAAACGGCATCGCCACGGGCTTTGGGCCCGTCACCCTCGAGGCGGACCTGGAGCCCTTAAACCCCGACGCCTTCTTGGAGATCTCGGGCTACCAGGTCCTCCTCAAGGACGGCCGGGCGGAGGTCCTCCTTAGAGGCTGTCGTAAAAGTCCTCCACGGCCAGCTACGCGGCCCTAGCCAGCCGC
>NZ_JAKTNS010000027.1:0-34044 GCF_022760915.1 Thermus thalpophilus
TCCTGGGGGCCGGGCGATATTACCTGCTGGAGTGAAGGGGGTGCGGAATGTGGGCCTATAAGGTTCCTGGGTCGTTTCCTCGGGTTGGTCTTGGCGGTGGGAGGTGTGGCTTTCGCCCAACAGGCGGACGTGGCCAAGCTGCTTCCTCAGCTCAAGCTCCCGGCCGGCTTCAAGATCAGCGTCTTTGCCAAGGTGCCGAACGCCCGTTCCATGGCGGTGAGCAGCCCCTTGGGCGTGGTCTTCGTGGGCACACGTTACGACACGGTCTATGCGGTGGTGGACCGGGACAAGGACGGGGTGGCGGACGAGGTGATCCGGTTTGCCACCGGACTCAAGCTCGTACCTTGCAAACCACGGAAAAAGGGGGCCCCGGGGAAACGATGGGGCGAAAAAGGTCAAAGGGAGAAAGCGCCAGATCCTAACGGACACGGGGGGTCGCCTCCTGAAGGTCTTTGTCCACCCGGCCAATGAGCATGACAAGTGGGGTGGGCGGGCCTTGCTGGCGGGGATGGACCTCTCCTTGTGGCCACGGGTGCGGAAGCTTTTCGTGGACTGGGGGTACCGGGGCCTCAAGGAGACGGCTTCTTCCCTGGGTTTGGAGCTGGAGGTGGTGGCCCGTCCCTACGCGGGGGTGCGGGGGGTTTGGGTGCCGGAGGGGGCGGAGGTGCCGGAGATTCCGCGGGAGCGTGGGTTCAAGCCTTTACCTAAGAGGTGGGTAGTGGAAAGGACCTTTGCCTGGCTGGGGCGGAACCGCCGTCTTGCCAAGGACTATGAGGAGAACCCTCGGGTAAGCGAGGCCTGGGTCTATCTGGACATGCTACGATTGTTGGTGAAGCGGCTGGCCAGGGCCGCGTAACTGCCTGTGCAGGACTTTTGCGACAGCCTCTGAGTTCGTGAGCCTTTACCTGGGGCTCGGGGACGGAGCCTCCCTCGAGGAGCGCGTCAAGCGCCGCTTCCCCGGGGTTTCCGTGGGCTTTGCCCCTGCGGGCTCCCTCCCCCTGGCCGAGGTCCTGGCCACGGCCGACCGGGCCATGTACCAAAGGAAGCGCTTTTCCTAGCTGGGGTACCCGCTCCCGGGTGGCCGCCACCCGCCCCACCTCACCGCCGCCTGGCCTCCCAAAAGGCAGGCAGGAGGGAAACGAGAACCACCAGGCCTACCACCAGGAGGAGGTAGCGGTCCAGGCCCGGCAGGGCCCGCCCCAGGAAGTAGCCCAAGAGGGTCACCCCCTGGGTCCAGAGCAGGGTGCCCAGGAGGGAGAGGGAAAGGAAGCGGGGGTAGGGGTAGGCGAAGGCCCCCGCCACGAAAGGCATGCCCGTGCGCACCACGGGGATCAGGGGGGCCAAGAGGAGGGCCAGCGCCCCCCGGCGCCTGAGGAAGGCCTCCGTTTTCTCCCAGTGGTCGGGCCGCATCCTGGCCTTGAGCCCTTTCCCCAGCCGCCGTCCCCAGAAGTAGCCCAGCTGGTGGCCCAGGAAAGAGCCCAGGAAAAGGAGGAGAAGGCTTGGGCCCAGGGCCAGGTGCCCCGCGGCGGCGAAGAGGCCCACCGTGACGAGAAAGCTATCCCCGGGCAGGAAGAAGCCGAACAGGAGTCCCGTCTCCGCTAGGGGAAGGGCGAAGAGGCCGGGGTAGGAGAGGGTTTCTAGAAGCGACTTGGCGTCCAGCGCCACACCCATAGCCTCCAGGCTACCCCAAGGGCCCAGCCCCCGAGGACGTCCGAGGGGTAATGGACCTGGAGGTAGAGGCGGGAGAGAGCCAAAGGGGTAGGGCAGAAGGGAGCGGTTGGCCTAAGGTCCGGGCAGGCCGCAGCATAGGGGGAAGCCTAGCCGCTTTCCCTGAGGCCCAGGTGAATCTCCTCCGGCGGAACCAGGAGGAGGGTGTGAGGGAGGTGGCCCGCCGCCTCCTCCGCCAGGGGGCCCAAGGGGAGGACCACCATGCCCGGGGCCAGGCGGCGCGCGTAGGCCTCGAGGGCGGCCAGGCGCTCCCTGGGCTCCAAGGGACCCAGGACCTTGACCTTGGCCCGGTGGGCGTGGGCGAGGCGTAAAAGCTCCTCCGGGGCCTTCTCCGTGAGGAGGTAGAGGGTCTCCCCCAGGCGCTCCGCCACCCGCGTGGCCCGCAGGAACACCCTCTCCGAGTCGCCGTAGACCAGCACGGGGCCCAGGGACTCGGGGCGCTCGGCGGCCAGGCCACTCACCTCGGTCAGGGCCAGCTCCCGCAAGGCCTTGAGGTTCTCCAGGGTGAAGAACCCCTTCAGGGCCTCCGCCACCTTCTCCTGGGGGTAGACCTTGCCCTCGGCGAGGCGGGCCCTCAAGGCCTCGGGGGGGAGGTCCACGAGCACCACCTCGTCCGCCTCCACCACCACCCAGTCGGGGACCGTCTCCCGGACCCGGATGCCGGTGATCCGCTCCACCAGGGAGGCCACCGTCTCCAGGTGCTGCACGTTCAGCGTGGTGTGGACGTGGATGCCCGCCCGGGTGAGGGCCAGGACGTCCTGGTAGCGCTTCTCGTGAAGGGGGCCGGGGGGGTTGGTGTGGGCCAGCTCGTCCACTAAGGCCACCTGGGGGCGGCGCCGGAGGAGGGCCTCCAGGTCCAGCTCCATAAAGGTGACCCCCTTGTAGACCACGGGCTTGCGGGGGAGGACCTCCAGGCCCTCGAGGAGGGCTGCGGTCTCGCGCCGCCCGTGGGTTTCCACCAGCCCCACCACCACGTCCACCCCCTTGGCCTTAAGCTCGTGGGCCTCCTGGAGCATGGCGTAGGTCTTCCCCACCCCCGGGGCCATGCCCAAAAACACCTTGAGGCGGCCCGGTCCCTTGCCCTCCCGGGGGGCGCTTTGCAGGGAGCGCCGGCGTCTAGGGGAGGTTTCGGGCACCAGGTGGACCTCCACCCCTTGCCGCTCCAGGCGGCGGAGCAGGGCCTTGAGCTGGGCGGGAGGGGGCCAAGGGCGGCTCCCCCCGTGCCCGGTCACCAGGGACTGGGCCCGCACCGCCCGTAGGGCCTCCAGGGTTACGGGGATGAGGGGTCCCGAGCGCACGAGGAAGGCCCCCCCCCGTTCGGCCACGTAGGCTTCCATGCGGGCCCGCTTGTCCTCTCCGAGGGGCGGTGCGGCCCCGAGGAGGGGCTTAGGCCTCGGATGGAGGACGTAGAACTCCCCCCCGAGGCGCCGCACCCTAAGGGCGGCGTAGTCCACCAGGCGGCGGAACCAGTAGAAGTCCTCGGGCACCAGGACCAGGATGCGCTCAAAGGTGGGCTCCAGGGAGCGGGCCACCCGCCTCAGGGCCATCTCCCGGAGGGCCCGGAGGGTGGCCAGGGAAAGGAGGGGGCTATGGACGCCCCGGTAGGCGGGCAGGCGACGGAGCCTTTCCAGAAGGTCCTCCGGCGGGAGGTCCACCACCACCACCTCGTCCGCCCGCTCCAGAAGGCTGTCGGGCACCCGCTCCTCCACGGGGTGGTGGAGGTAGGCCTCGGCGGCCCCGGCCAGGGACTCCAGGTGGTAGGCGTTCAGGGTGGCGATGACGCTGATGCCCGCTTCCAAAAGCCGCTCCACCTCCTCCCACCGCCTGGGGTAGCCCGGGGGGTTACGGCGGGCCAGCTCGTCCACGAGGAGGGTGCTGGGCCTCTGGGCCAGGATGGCCTCCAGGTCCATGACCTCGTAGGGGCCTTCCCGCCTGGGGGGGATGAAGGGGAGGCCCTCGGCCAGAGCCCCGAGGAGGGGGCGGTCCTTGGGCTCAAGCCAGCCGATGGCCACGTCCACCCCGCGGCGCTTGAGCTCCCGAAGCTCCAGAAGCGCTCGGTGGGTCTTCCCCACCCCCACGGCGTAGCCCAGGTAGATCTTGAGCCTCCCCGGGCCGAGGAGGAGGCGGAGGGTGTCCAGGCTCAAGGCCCCTCCTTCTGCAGGCGGTCCAGGTCCAGGTTCAGGAGGACCACATTGACCCGGGGCTCCCCCAGAAGGCCAAACTGCCTCCCCTCCAGGTGGCGCCGGACGAGGTCCAGCACCTTCTCCTCGGGAAGCCCCCGGGCCCGGGCCACCCGGCGGGCCTGGAGGCGGGCGTTCTCCGGGGAGATGTAGGGCTCGAGGCCCGAGGCCGAGGCGGTCACCGCGTCCATGGGCACGGGGAAGCCCTCCGGCAGGCCGTTCTCCTCCCGGTAGGCGCGGGCCCGGGCCTCCACCTGCCGGAGAAACTTCGGGTTTCCGGGGGCCAGGTTGGAGGCCCCGGAGGCCATGGGGTTGTAGGGGAAGTCCCCGGTGGCGGAGGGCCGCGGGTGGAAGTAGCGGGGAGAGCGGAAGTCCTGGCCGAGGAGGGCGCTGCCCACCACCTTATCCCCCTGGCGGAGGAGGCTTCCTTCCGCCTGGCGAGGGAAGAGGAGGTGGGCGAGCCCCCAAAGGGCCGCGGGGTAGGCGAGGCCCAGGACCAGGGTCAGCGCCAGGAAGAGCCTGAGGGCTACCATGTTCACCTCCAAAGAAGGCCCAGGAGCAGGTCCAGGAGCTTGATGCCCAGGAAGGGGACGAGGAGCCCCCCGAGCCCGTAGACCAGGAGGTTGTAGCGGAAGAGCTCCCGGGCGGGCCTCGGGCGGTAGGCCACGCCCTTCAGGGCCAAGGGCACCAGGGCGGGGATGACCAGGGCGTTGAAGATGACCGCGGAAAGGATGGCGCTTTCCGGGGTCCTGAGCCCCATGAGGTTGAGGCGGCCGAGCTCGGGATAGAAGGGGCTTAGGGCCGCGGGCAGGATGGCGAAGTACTTGGCCAAGTCGTTGGCGATGGAGAAGGTGGTGAGGGCCCCCCGGGTGATGAGGAGCTGCTTCCCCACCTCCACCACCTCCAGGAGCTTGGTGGGGTTGGAGTCCAGGTCAATCATGTTGGCCGCCTCCCGCGCCGCCTGGGTGCCCGCGTTCATGGCCAGGCCCACGTCCGCCTGGGCCAGGGCGGGGGCGTCGTTGGTGCCGTCCCCGGCCATGGCCACCATGTGCCCCTCGGCCTGCAGCCTCTGGATGAGGCGGAGCTTGGCCTCGGGCGTGGCCTGGGCCAGGAAGTCGTCCACACCCGCCTCCTCGGCGATGGCCTTGGCGGTGAGGGGGTTGTCTCCCGTGACCATGATGGTGCGGATGCCCATACGCCGCAAGGCAGCGAACCGCTCCCGGATCCCCCCCTTCAGCACGTCCTTCAGGTGGATGGCCCCGAGGATCCGCCCGTTTTCCGCCACCAAAAGGGGGGTGCCCCCGGAGCGGGCGATGGCCTCCACGGTCCGGGCCAGGGGCTCGGGTACGGGACCGGCGATCCGGGCGATGGCCTCCACTGCTCCCTTGCGCAGGGAGAGGCCCGGGAGGTCCACCCCCGAGACCCGGGTCTCGGCGGAGAAGGGAACCACCTGGGCCCCCTCGGGCAGGGGCTCCCGCAGGCCGAAGCGGGTCTTGGCCAGGACCACCACGCTCCGCCCCTCCGGGGTCTCGTCCGCCAGGGAGGCGAGGTAAGCCGCCCGGGCGAGCCGGCTCTCCTCTACCCCGGGGGCGGGGATGAAGGCCACCGCCTGGCGGTTGCCCAGGGTGATGGTGCCGGTCTTGTCCAGGAGGAGGACATCCACGTCCCCCGCCGCCTCCACCGCCCGACCGGAGAGGGCCACCACGTTGCGCCGAAGGAGGCGGTCCATCCCGGCGATCCCGATGGCGGGCAGGAGGCCGCCGATGGTGGTGGGGGCCAGGCAGACGAAGAGGGCCACCAGCACCGCAAGCTCCGGGTGCCCCCCGGCGTAGCGGGTGAAGAAGGGCAAGGTTAAGACCACGGCCAGGAAGATGAGAGTGAAGGCGGCGAGGAGGAGGCTTAAGGCCACCTCGTTGGGGGTCTTGCGCCGCTTGGCCCCCTCCACCAGGGCGATCATCCGGTCCAGGAAGCTCTCCCCGGGCCGCGCCGTGACCCGCACCACCAGCCAGTCGGAGAGGACCCGGGTGCCGGCGGTGACCCCACTGCGGTCCCCTCCCGCTTCCCGGATCACGGGGGCGCTCTCCCCGGTGACGGCGCTCTCGTCCACGGAGGCGATGCCCAAGACCGCCTCCCCGTCCGCGGGGATGTAGTCCCCCGCCTGCACCAAGACCAGGTCGCCGGGGTTCAGGGCGCTCGCGGGCACAGCCTCAAAGGGGGCCTCAGGGTCTGGGGCCTTGAGCCTCTTGGCCACGAGCTCCTGGCGGATACGCCTTAGGGTCTGGGCCTGGGCCTTGCCCCGGCCCTCGGCCAGGGCCTCCGCCAGGGCGGCGAAGAGGAGGGTGAGCCAGAGCCAGAGGTCCACCCAAAGGGTGAAGGCCCGGGGCCGGAGGAGGGTCTCGAGGAGGAGAAGGGCGGCCCCCACCTCCACGGCGAGCATCACCGGGTTGCGGAGGAGGTAGCGGGGGGAGAGCTTGGCCAGGGCCGAGAGGAGGAGGGCCCCGGGGGCGAGGTGCGGCACGCGGCGCACCCTCACCACCCCCCGTAGAGCTGCAGGTGGTCGGCCACGGGCCCTAAGGCGAGGGCGGGGAAGAAGTTGAGCGCCCCCAGGAGGAGGACCACCAGGAAGAGCCAGAGGCCGAAGAGGAGGCCGTGGGTAGGCAGGGTGCCGGGACCTGCGGCCACCTTCTTTCCCTCGGCCAGGGCCTCGGCCAGGACCAGGACCGGCACGATCACCCAAAAGCGGCCCAGCCACATGACAAGCCCCCCCAGGTAGGCGTAGGCCGGGCTTGGGGCAAGCCCGGCGAAGGCGCTCCCGTTGTTGTTGGCCATGGAGGTGAAGGCGTAGAGGATCTCGCTGAAGCCGTGGGGCCCGGGGTTGCCCACCTGGGAGGCCCCGTAGGCCGCCCCCCAGGCGGTGAAGCCCAGGACGAGGAGGGGGGTGACGAGGAGGCCGAAGGCGGCGAGCTTGGTCTCCCGCGGGCCCACCTTCTTCCCCAGGTACTCGGGCGTCCGCCCCACCATGAGCCCGGCGATGAAGACCGCCACCAGGGCGTGGAGGAGGAGGCCGTAAAGCCCGGAGCCCACCCCCCCCGGGCTCACCTCCCCGAGCATCATGAGGAAGAGGGCGATGCCCCCGCCCAGGGGGCTCAGGCTGTCGTGGGCGGCGTTCACCGCCCCCGTGGAAGTGCCCGTGGTGCCCGCCACGAAGATGGCGGTGCGGGCGAGGCCGAAGCGGACCTCCTTCCCCTCCAGCTGCCCTAGGCTCTGGTCCACCCCGGCGAGGTGGGGGTTGGGGCGGGCCTCGAGGGCGTAGATCCCCAAGGTGGCCGGCACCCAGAAGGCCAGGGCCACCCCGAGGAGGGTGAGGCCCTGGCGCATGTCCCCCACCGCCCGGCCGAAGGCGAAGAGGAGGGCGGTGGGGATCAGGGTCTCGGCCAGGAGGACGAGGAGGTCGGCGAGGGGGGTGGGCCCCTCAAAGGGGTGGGCGGTGTTGGCCCCGAAGTAGCCGCCCCCGTTGGTGCCCAGGTGCTTGATGGCCACCTGGGAGGCCACGGGGCCCAGGGGAATCGTGACCTCCCGCCTGGGCAGGGTGGGGTCCAGGAGCTCCGCCTGCACGGGCGGGCGGAAGCTCTGGGGCACCCCCTGGGCCACCAGGAGGAGGCCAAGGAGGAGGGCCAGGGGCAGGAGGAGGTAGAGGGTGGTCCGGGTGAGGTCGGCGTAGGCGTTCCCCAAGTGGCGGGTGCCGCTCCGGACCAGGCCCCGCATGAGGGCGAAGGCCACGGCGATCCCCGTGGCGGCGGAGAGGAAGTTCTGCACGGCAAGCCCGAGCATCTGGGCCAGGTAGCCCAGGGTGTTCTCCCCGCTGTAGAACTGCCAGTTGGTGTTGGTCACGAAGCTCATGGCGGTGTTGAAGGCGAGGTCAGGGGGCATCCCGGGAAGGCCCAGGGGATTCAGGGGCAAGGCCTTCTGCCCGCGGAGGAGGAGGTAGAGGGAGAGGAGGCCGAGGGCGTTAAAGAGGAGGAGGGCCTTCCCGTAGGCCCGGGCGTCCATCTCCTCCCTGGGGTCCACCCCGCTCAAGCGGTAAAGGAGCCCCTCCAGGGGGGCGAGAAGGGGGGTGAGGAAGGTCCTCTCCCCCGCCCAGATCCGGTGGAGGTAGAGGCCGAGGGGATAGGCGAGGGCGAGGAGCAGAACGAAGTAGAGGCCGATCTGCAGAACGCCTTCGGGGGTCATGAGAACTCCTCCGGGAAGAAGAGGGCCACGAGCAGGTAGACCGCCAGGGCGAGACCGAGGACCAGGGCGAGAAGCTCCATCACCGCACCCGCTCCAGAAGCTCCAGAAGGCCCCAGCTCAAAAAGAGGGCCAAGGCCATGAGGAAAAGGGCCAGAAGATCACCCATGCCGCTCCACCTCCACCGGTATTCTGGGGCCGGCCCCCCGAGGGCGCCATCCCCCGGATGGGCGGTACCCCCGCCATCTGGCGGGGCCCGGGAACGGGGAGGTATACTCTCCGGGGTGTTGCGGGAAGGACAAGGCCGGGTGCGCCTCCTGACCCTGGGCGTCCTCCTCCTCGCCTTCCTCCTGGACGTGGCCACACCGCAGGCCCTGGTGGCGGCCATCCTCTTCGGGGTCCCCATCGCCCTTTCCGGTATGGCCTTTTCCCCCAGGTTCACCTGGGGCACGGTGGCCCTGGCCCTTCTCGGGAACCTGACCGCGGGGGTCCTCAACGCCAAGGCCGAGGGGGGGCTGAGCGTCTTGGCCGTGGCCAACCGCCTCCTCGCCGGCCTCTCTATGGCCCTGGTGGGCTACCTGACCCTGGCCCTTCTCCGCCGGGCCGAGGCCCAGGGGCGGGTGGAGCTGGCCCTGAGGCGGGCGGAGGCCCTGGCCCGGGTCTACCGCGCCCTGGACCTGGACCTGGACCCCGAGGAGCCCGAGGCGACGCTCCTAAAGGCCACGGAGAGGCTTGCCCGCCTCTTCGGGGCGGAGGCGGCGGGCCTCTGGAAGAAGGCCCCCGGGGGACCCGCTCTGGTGGGGGCCGTGGGGCCCCCTCCCCTCGGGGTTCCCGGACGGGTGGTGCGGGCCTGGGAGCGGGAGGCTCCCGGGCCCGTGGAGGAGGGGGTCTTCGCCTTCCCCTTGGGGCGCTACCTGGTGCTCCTCGAGGGGGTCGGGCCGGAGGGGGAGGCGCGCCTCAAGGAGCTGGCCTTGGAGATCCAGGGGCGCCTTCAGGCCTTTTGGGAAAAGGCCCAGCACGTGAGCGCCCTGAAGGAACTGGCCTACTCCCTTTCCCACGACCTAAGGACCCCCCTCACCGCCAACCTGCTCAACCTGCGCCTGGCCCTCCAGGGGGCCTACGGGCCCCTGGACGAGGCCTTTAGGCAAGCCCTGGCCAACGGCGTGGCCGCCAACGAGGCGCTTTTGCGCCTGGCGGACAACCTCCTGGAGCTGGCCCGCTTTGCCCTCTCGGGACGGGAGCCGGAGGCGGTGCCCCTCAAGGCCCTGGCCGAGGAGGTGGCCGGGGCCCTGGGCCCCCTGTTCGCCGCCCGGGGCCTGGAGTGCAGGGTAGAGGGGGAGGAGGCCTGGGTTCTGGGCCAAAGGGATGCCCTGGCCCGGGCGGTGCAGCACCTTCTGGAAAACGCCCTGGAGCATGCCCCCCCGGGCTCCCGGGTCAGCGTGCGCCTCGAGGCCTGGGACGGGGTGGTGCGCCTAGGCGTGGAGGACGAGGGGCCGGGGGTGCCCGAGGCCCTCCTCCCCCACCTCTTCCGCCGCCCCGTGCGGGAAGGCCGTGGGGGGCTCGGCCTGTACCTGACCCGGCGGATCCTCGAGGCCCACGGGGGCCGGGTGGGGTACGAGCGCCGGGAGGGCCGCACGGTCTTTTACCTGGAGCTGGAGGAGGTGCGCCATGCCAGTCCGCGTGTACCTGGTTGAGGACCACCCCTTTACCCGGGACGGCCTGCGGGCCGCCCTAAGGGCGGAGCCGGACCTGGAGGTGGTGGGGGAGGCGGGAAGCGCCGAAGCCGCGCTGGAGGAGGTTCCGCGCCTCCGGCCCGACGTGGTGGTCATGGACCTCGGGCTTCCGGGCCTGGACGGGGTGGAGGCCACCCGCCGCCTCAAGGCCCTCCTCCCCGGGGTCCGGGTGGTGGTCCTCACCGTCCACCGCCAGGAGGGGGTGGTGCGGGCGGCCCTGGCCTCGGGGGCCGAGGCCTACTGCCTGAAGACCGGGGATCCCCAGGGCTTCCTCCTGGCCGTGCGGGCCGCCGCCCTGGGCTCCGCCTACCTGGACCCTCCGGTGGCCCGGCTCATCCTCGGGGAGATCACCCCTCCGGAGGCCGCCCTCCTCAGCGAGCGGGAGCGGGAGGTCCTTAGGCTCATCGCCCGCGGGCTTTCCAACAAGGAGATTGCCAAGGCCTTGGGGATCAGCCCCAGCACGGTCAAGGGCCACGTGGAAAGCCTTCTGGAGAAGCTGGGGGCCAGCGACCGGACCGAGGCCGCGGTCAAGGCCCTGAGGAACCGCCTCATCTAGGGCTTCAGCCTCCGTTCAGGTTGCCCGGGCAACCTCAGGGCATGATTGACAGCCCGGCCCAACTCATCGCCATCCTGGTGGTGGCCCTCCTCCTCTTCGGCCCCCGGAAGCTCCCCGAGCTCGCCCGGGGCCTCGGCCAGTCCGTGCGGGAGTTCAAGCGGAGCATGGAGGGGGTGGTGGAGGAGGTCAAGGAGGAGGCCAAGCCCCAAGAGTCCCCCAAGCCCCCGGAGGCTAAGGCGGAAGAGCCCAAGAAGGGCTAGGTCCTAGACCAGGGGGAGAGGGGCTGGGCCCGGGCCCAGGATGGAGGCGGGCTCGAGCCCCAAAAAGCGGAGCGCAGCCCCGTAGACGGCGCGGAAGTCCAGCTGGAAGCGGAGGTCCCCCTCGTCCAGGTCCTCGAGGTTGGGCTCGGGGCCCAAGACCCCGCCCCGCACCGGCCCCAGGGCAAACATGAGCCCCCCCTTGCCGTGGTCGGTGCCGTAGGAGGCGTTCTCCTGAGCCCGCCGCCCGAACTCGGAGAAGCCCAGGACCAGCACCTCCCCCTCCCTTCCCAGGAGGCGCATCTCCTGGTGGAAGGCGGCAAGCCCCTGGGCCAGGAGGCCGAGGAGCTCCTCGTGCCGCTTGGGCTGGTCGGCGTGGGTGTCAAAGCTCCCTAAGGAGACGTAGAAGACCCGGGTGGGCAGCTCGGCAGCGATCATGCGGGCGATGTCGGCCAGGGCCCGGCCGAAGGGGTGGTTGGGGTAGTCCACCCGGTTCTTCACCCCCGGGCCCGCCCCACCTGGGACAGGGTGGCCTTGAGCCTTAGAAAGGCCTGGCGCACCGCCTCCGCCTCCCCCTGCCTGGGGCGGAGGAGGGCCTCCTCCCAGCGGGTGCGCAAGGGAGGAGGGAGCCTTAGCTCAAAGCCCTCCAGGCTCTCCACGCTGGGGGCCAGGGCTTGGCTCCCGGTGAGGGCCAAGGGGGTGCTGGCCCCCAGGTTGGTCTCGCACAGAGGGTCCGCCCCCTGGTCTAAAAGCCGCCCGAGCCATCCCGAGGCTGCCTTCCGCTCGGGGTCCGCGGTGTGCCAGACCGCCATAGAGACGAAGTGGCTCCGGCTGGGGTTGGGGTAGCCCACCTGGGGGAGGAGGGCCAAGGCTCCCGCCTCGTAAAGGGGCATGAGGGGCCGGAGGGCGGGGTGCAGGCCCAGGCGCCCGTTCAGGTCCAGCACCTCCCGGGCAGGCACTGCGAGCCTCGGCCTCAGGCGGTAGTAGAGCTCCTGCCGGTAGGGCACCAGGGTGTTGAGCTGGTCGTTCCCCCCGGAAAGCTGGACCGCCACCAGGATCTTCTCCCCGGCCCCCGCCGCCAGGGCGGTGCGCCAGAAAAGGGTCGGGGCCTGGACTCTCCGGGAGGAGGCCCCCGTGGTCCTCGCCGCCCACCTGGACACGGTGGCGGGACGCGTCCCCAAGGGGGTGCGGGTGGTGGACGGCGTGGCCCAGGGGGTAGAGGGAGCCCTCGGGGCGGACGACAAGGCGGGGGTGGCCCTGGTCCTCGCCTTGGCCCAGGACCCGCCCCCCGGGGTGGGGTTCGCCCTCTTCCTCGGGGAAGAGGTGGGGTGCGTGGGCTCAGAGGAGGCCCTGGAGGCGGGGCTCTTCCGAGGGGCCAGGGCCGTGGTGAGCCTGGACCGGCGGGGGAAGGAGGAGGTGATCCGGGCCCAGCTCGGGCAGGAGACCGCCTCCATCGAGGCCGCCTCCTGGCTCGCCCGGCGCCTCGGCCTCGGGCACCGGGTGAGCGACCGGGGAGTCTGGACGGACTCCGCCGTGTTCGCCGGGGTGGTCCCCGAGTGCCTGAACCTCGCCGTGGGGTACGAGGGAGCTCACACGGACCAGGACGCCCAGGACCTCCTCTACCTGGACCGGCTGGGGGAGGCCCTGAGGCGGGTGCCGTGGGAAAACCTCCCGGTCAGGCGGAGGCCCCGGGAGGTGTGGCGGACGGGGCTCTCATGGGGTTGGAGGGAGCGGGACCGGGTGGAGGAGGTCCTCTGGAGGCTCAAGCAAACGGGCCTCGTGGAGGTGGCCCTGGTCTACCTTCTGGAGAACTACCCAGATCTCGTGGACGAGCTAGAGGACCTCCTCCTACCTTGGTGAGGGATGAGGCTTCGCCCCGAGAAAGCCGAGCTTTTCGCACGCTTCCTCCAGGCCTGCTGCCGACCGGGGGCGGTCCTCGAGGTGTACGAGGGGAAGACCTACCTGGTGGCATGGGTGGCGGGCAGAGAGGAGGACTGGAAGCTCTGGATCTACCGGGACGGCAGGGGGTGGAAGGAGGCGAGGTTGCTCCACATCAACTTCCTCGGGGGGAGGACCTGGTGGAACATTCCCCCTGAGCCCGGGGAGGCCGAGCCGCCCCCCTGGTTCTACCTGGAAGGGGAGGCCGCCCCCGGGGAAAGGGCGGCCTTCGGCTCGCCGAGCCCCGAGGCGTGGAGAAGCTTCCTGGAAGCCCTCCGGCCCACCCTGAGAGCCCTCATGCGGGAGGCGAGGCCCGAGGTCCAGGGGGACACCCTGCTCCTCTGCTTCCCCGAGCACAAAGCCTTCCACTTCAGGAAGGCCCGGGAGCAGGAAAAACTCCTCCTTCCCCTCGCCCGGGCGCACTTCGGAGTGGAAAAGGTAGAGACCGCCCTGGAAAGGAGGAGGGATGCTGGCCTCCTGTATCCCCGGATGGACGGCGACGGAAGTGGTGGTCTTCGCCGGTAGCCTCTCGGCCAACCTGGTCCTGCTCTGGGCCTTCTCCAGGGGGAGGCCCCCTCTCCCAGAAGGCTCCTGGGAGGCCTCCTCGCCCTCGGGGGGCTCTTCCTCATGGCCTTCACCCTCCCCTGCAAGACCCGAGGGGACTTCGTGTCCTTCCTGCCCGAAGAAGAGGCCAGGCTCCTCCTGGCCGTGGGGTGGGCGGGGTTCCTCCTCGGCCTTTTGCTCTTCCTCGGAAGGAGGAAGAAGTGAGGAAGCCCCCCACGCCGAAGCAGTTGCGGTACATCCGGTGGCTGGGGAAGAGGCTCGGGATGACGGAAGGGGAGCTCCTCGACTACGCCAATCGCTTTCTGAGCGAGGAGACCGGAAGAAGGGTAAAGGCAGAGGACTTTTCTGACCTGGCCCGAGAGGAAGCGGCGGCCCTCATCGGCCACCTCCTGGGCCTGGAGAGCTACTTGGAAAACGACAGGGGTTAGAAGGGGCCTAGAGGGCTTTGGGGATGGGGGGAGGGTGTAGAAGTCCTGGGCGTTCTTACCCAGGAACCGCCGCCTTTCCCCCTCTTCCTGGGTAAGACGCGCGCCCCCGAACCCTTCGCCCCCGTGCTATCCTCAAGACGGCCCTTCCGGGGCGCCTCTCCAGCGGTGGCGGAGTCGCCCCCCTCCTCTGGAGGAGAAGGGAGGGTCCCCCTAGGGGAAGCTCGGTAGCACCCAGGGGGCTAAGGGCGGGGAAGGGAGTCGCCCCCGTGGAAGTACCCGCGTCCACCGCTTCCTTGCGCCTCCGGTCCTCTCCCGGAGAGCGCCGCTGGGAGAGGCGGGGCGTGGCGGCCACGGGCCTCATCGTGGCGGCGAAGGCCGGCCAAACGGGCCAGCCACGGCGTGCTCCCGGCCGCACGGGGGAACGGGGTACCCCAAAACCGGGGTGCCCCGTTTTTGCGTCAGGAACGGGCCTCTCTATCTTCGCGAAATCTTACTTTCGCGCAGAACGGGGGAGGGCGGGCCCCAAAAGCGCCCTCCCCAAGCCCTCTCAGGGCCCGGGGGCCTAGCGGCCCCACGGGAGGGGGTAGGAGGCAAGGAAAGCATGAAAGCGGTGCTTATCATCTCAAAAAACGGCAAGCTCGTGCGGCGGGAGCGGCGCTTCCCCGACTGGAAGGCCTACGAAGCCTTCCTCGAGGCCCTGGCCCGGGGGCGGTGGGCGAGGACCTACCGCTCGGGGGCCTACCTCGAAGCCAAGCGGCAGGGCCTCTACCTGGAGGTCTTGGGGAGGGAGGAAGGATGAGGCGGGTGGTCATCCGCTTCGCGGACGGCACCACCACGAGCTTCGACCTCGTGGAGGAACGCCTGGAGCGGGACCTCCGGCACCACCTGGGCTTCTTCCCCGGCAAGAGGGTGGCCCGGGTGGAGGAGCAGATCTACGACCCCACCCACCCTCGGAGGTTCCGGTACGAGCGGCGGGAGGACCTCGAGGCCCTCTGTCTTAGCTACACGAAGGAAAGATAGGTATGGAGTTCGCGCGAGTCCTCAAGCAGGCGGAAGAGCGGCTACGCTTCCTGGGCGAGCCCCACTACTCCGGCCTCTCCGACCGCCCCTGGCCCATGGTGCCCTGGGAGGGGCGGATGGTGCGGCTCGCCCGGGAGATGCGGACGGACGGTTGGAGCGTGTGGTACGAGGTCCTGGGCCGGAAGGGGGTGGTCCTCTACGCCCTCGAGGCCCGCGTGTAAGGCGGTGAAAGGCCCTTCGGGGCATAGTGGGAGGTATGGATGCGAAAGGAATCCTGAAGACGGCGCGCTTGGCTTGGCTTCTCGCCCTCCTCCCCCTCCTCGCCGCCTGTGGGGAGCTCCCCGGGGCGGGGACGGAGGGGGAGTACCAGCTCTTGAACGCCGAGGAGCTCAGGATGCGGATCACCGCCTGGAACGGGACGCCCTTCCAGGGCACCCTCAGGGTGCTCACCCGGGAGGCGCCCGTGGTAGACGGGCGGGTCTACCTGTCCCTCCGGGGCCTCGTCCCCACCCCCGACCCCTACCTGGACACGGACCCCTGGTGCACGGGCACCCAGGTCCAGGTGGCCTGGTGGAACGGGATGAACGGGGACCGGGGTGGCCTCTTCTACCCCGGAGGCGGCGAGACCCGCCTCTACCTCCTCCCCCGAGCCTTCCCCTACCGCTACCCTGCCCTGGAGTACTGGGCCCTGGTCTACACGGGAGAGGGGGTGGTGAAGAGGGGCCTCCAGGCGTGCGGGGGGAGGCAGGTCCAGTACGACCTGGAGCTCTCCCCCGGATGGAACCTGGTCTACGCCGAGCCACCCACCCCGGAGCACGCCGCTTGGGTGTACGGCAGGCGGGAAGCCTACTGGAAGGTGTCGTGGTACTGAGGCCGGGGCAGTCCCGGTTCCTTCCTGTCTTAGCTACAAGGCAGGTAAACTTCAGGGGAGTGTGTAGCTAAGATGCCCTCGGAAGCCCTCGCCAAGGCCCTCGCCCGCTTAGAGGCGGAGCTCGCCGACCTCGAGGCCCGCCTGGAGGAGGAGCGCAAGGCCCTGGAGGCCCTCTCCCCCCTCCCCGTCTACTGGCGGCGGGTCAGGTGCGGGAAGGAGCGTTGCCGGAAGTGCCCCCACGGGCCCTACCCTTACCTCAAGGTGAAGAAAGGGGGCCGGTGGCGGTGGAAGTACCTGGGCAAGGGGTGGCAACCGCCCGAGGGCTTCGTCCGGCCCCGGGAGTTCCTGGAGGCCCTGGCCCGCTACCGGGCCCTTCTAAGGCGGCGGGAAGCCCTCCTGGAGCGCCTGGCGGAGGCGGAGCGGGCCCTTAGCTAAGCACACATTGCTATAATGCGGTATTATGCGCCGCATCATGTTGCCACTCCTCTCCCTCCTGGGCCTCGCCCTCGCCCAGCGCACCACCTGCTCGGTGAGCTACACCCCTCCTAACTACCCGGAACTTCCCGTGGGAAGGCCGCAAATCTACCTCACCGTCTCCCCCACCGCCCTGGCCTCCCCCGGCTCCTTCACCGCGCGGGCCTGGACCTCCTCCCCCTCCACCACGGCCTGGGTGCGGGTGCGGTGGACGGGAAGCCAGCTCGCCACCAGGGACGAGGGGCCGGGAAGTTCCA
Organism: Thermus thalpophilus; assembly: GCF_022760915.1. Classification (NCBI taxonomy): domain Bacteria; kingdom Thermotogati; phylum Deinococcota; class Deinococci; order Thermales; family Thermaceae; genus Thermus; species Thermus thalpophilus. The sequence continues at coordinate 16,234 of NZ_JAKTNS010000027.1, forward strand.
CCTACCCCGCCCTCCTCTCCCCCAACCCGGTCCAGGGGTGCCCCGAGGTCCAGGTGTCCACCCGAAGCCTCTCCTTCCGGGACAACGGCTTCCACAACTTTGTAGCAGAAGCCTTCGTCTACTGGAAGGAGTGGCGGGAGGACTGGTCCTGCAAGTACCGGGACGACCAAGGCAAGGAGCGGACGACCACGGTGACCACCTCCGGGGGTGCGCCGGGGTCTCCCTACTACGCCTGCACCCTCCTCCGGGGCTACTGGGTGCCTCTGAGCGGGACGGTCTCCACCTCGAGCCGGGGGGCGGCCTACCTCACCTGGGAGCGGGAGCTCTCCTACGACGAGGTCTTGAACGAGTTCGCCACCCGCCTCGTGGAGGACCACAAGCGGGCCACGGCCTCCATGCTGGCCTACGCCTACGCCAAGGAAGTCCCGGAGCCCGTGAGAGGCGCCCTGGCCCGGGTGGCCCAGGGGTACTTCTACGACTGCAACTGGCTGGGCATCTGTCAGCGGGCGGACCCGGCGGGGGAGGTCAAGATCCTCACGGACGTGCCCAGCATCCTCTACGGCCTCCTCTACACCGGGAGGCTTTGCGGGGGGTTCATCTCCTTCTGCTTCGGCCAGCAGAACTCCCGTGGGGCCGACATCGGCCCCAAGGTGGAGATCAAGACCTTCCTCATGGTCAAGGGCTGGAGGCACGACTACCTCCTCATGGACCGGGTGATCCCCCGCAAGTACTACGACCCCTCGGACCCCGAGTACCCCGCGGTGCCCCAGGACGAGCGGAGCCAGGTCCTCCAGGGGTGCGGGACTTACAAAGACACCCCAGAGGGGAGGCGGTGCCTGGCCCTGGCGGAGACCCCCACGGGCCTGGTGCCCACCCTGAAGACCCTCCTCATGATTGACCCCATGTTCCAGCGGGGGAGGCAGTACCCATGACCTGGATCCGTTGGGCCATCGGTGTTTCGGCGGGGATCGTCTTTGCTCTCGCATACGGTCCTTCCTGGTTTTTCGCGGGCCTCCTCTGGCCCGTGGTCCTTCATCTGGTGGACGCCTTTTCCCAGGAGGTGAGGGGTGCGTAAGTTCGTTCTCCTCCCCTTCCTCTCCCTCGCCCTGGCCCAGGTGGGCCTCGTGGACGGCCCTCGTCCCTCCACGGAGGTGCGGGGGACGCTCCAGGGGAACGCCCGGGAGGGGTACAGCGTGGTGGTGGAGTTTTTGGTGGAGAGCGGGGCCAACCCGGTGCAGGGCTCCATGAACCAGTCCCTCTCCTGGGACGGGAAGCTCTACCTCTGCGTCTCCGGGTGCGACTACTTCACCCTTTCGGGGTACGCCCCGAACACCCCCTACAACCAGGCGGTCTTCAACCTCTACGACTCCCAGAACCGCCTCCGGGGGCGGGCCTCGGTGAGCACGGTCTACGACTCCCAGAACAGGCCCTCCTACCACCAGGTGCAGTACGCCGTCTGGCCCCTCCAGGGGGCCAAGACCTGGATGCCCTCCCCGGACAATCCGGTGCCCCTGGAGGCGGGAGGGTGGCTTTCCGCGCGGCCCCCTGGAGGAAGCGCCAGGGAGCGGTACCGCTACCCCGGGATGGAGTCCTACCGGCCCCCTTCGGTCCAGGGGTCCATCCTCTCCGGCATCTCCCCGGCGGACCGGGACGTGGTGGCGAAGAGCGTCCTCTCCTCTCTGGCGGACCTGAGAAGCTTCTACGCCCGCCAGCCCCAGGGAAGCACCCTCTGGTTCTTCGTCCCCGAGGTCTCGGCCTGGACCCAGACCCTGGCCCAGGAGTTCCGGGCGCGAAACGGGGGGCAGGAGCGGTTCGTGGTCCCGGAGGGGAAGGCGAGGGAGTACTGCTCCCTCTACCGGAGCGACACCCGCTACCACGTGATGCCCCGGGAAAGCCTCGCCAAGGAGCAGTCCTTCGCCGTCATCTACCCGCCTTCCGGCTCCACCCAGAAGGGGGCGGTGATGGCGGGGAGGTTCCTGGTGGACCGCCCGGACTGGCAGGAGACGGACTACCTCTCCTTCACCACGCCCCTCTCCCCCACCCAGGAGGGACTTCCCGAGGCCCGGGCCCTCGTGTGGGGGTACATCTCCCAGGCCAACCTGAAGGCCCGGGTGGAGTTCAAGGAGCTCTCCCTGCAGGGGTACGAGAACTGGACAACGGGCCTCGACTACCCCTCGGACTGGGACGGGCGGTTCAGCGCCGTGGTGGGGCGGGGAGACGAGAGCTTCTCTCTGGATGGGTGGACTCCCGGGGCCACCTGGAGCGGGGCGCGGTACTTCAACGTGCGGGACACCCAGGGGCGGTACCGGGGGTACGCCTACGTGTACGCTCAGGGGGGGACAACTACCCTTTCCAACCTGGGAACTTACCACGATTGGGGGACGACCCCGGAGGGCATCCAATTCACTTACGGGGGGCAGGCCTACACCCTTTCAGGGTGTAGGTTGGGGAAGAGGACCACTTCTGAGTGGACTTGTTCGGTGAAGGACGCCTCAGGCCGGGATGTGGGCACGGCGTACCTGTACGCCCGCTTCATGAGCGTGGACTACACCTGGCTTTTCAACCTTTACAAGGTGGTTCTGAGCACCGGGCTTCGCTACACGGGTTCCGCCTACCTCCGGGGGTGGCGGGAGACCTGGCGCTACGCCAGCGACAACGACCGCCCCGTGGAGGCCTTCGGGTACGTGACGGCGGAGGGGAAGCGGTACCGGGTCCCCGGCCTCGAGGGCTACCTCCAGCCCACGGGGAAGGACCTTGAAGTGGCCGAGGGCGACCCCTACGTGAGCTACATCACCCGCTCCCTCTCGCCCCAGGGGAACCCCCTCGCCGGGACGGGGAGGGAGGAGGCCAAGGTGTGGTTCAAGCCCCTCAGGGACTGGTGCGCGGAAAGGGGGTTGTGAGATGCGGTGGGTTTGGGCGCTCTTCCTCTTCTCCCTGGCCCTGGCCCAGGGGCCTACCTACGAGGAATGGACCAAGTACCTGCTCTCCGCCCCGGACTACCGCCTGGAGCAGGTCCTGAAGGGGAAGTGGCCCTACCTGGAGGTCCTGAGGAAGGACCGCCTTAGGGACTACCAGGGAGGGGCCACCACCCCGGAGGCCCAGGCCCACGAGTTCTACCTCCCCCTCTCCAGCCTCGAGGCCACCCAGGAGGTGGCGAGGGACCTCCGCAAGGCGTGGCAACGCTTTGAAGAGCGCTACTACTGGAGGGTCATCACCGAGCTCAACAACCCCGCCTTCTGGTTCGCCTACTGCCTCGCCGGGGTGAAGGGGCCGGAGCTAAATCCTCCTCTCCCCGAGTTCAAGCTCATGGTGCCCTCCGAGGGGGTGGACACCGCCTTCCTGGAGGCCGCCACCCGCTCCACCCCCCTGGACCTGGGGAAGTGGGCTTCGGCGGGGCTCCACAAGCTGGACAAGTACCTCCCCGTGCCCCAGGTGGACCCGAAGGAGTTTTGCGACGGCCTCGAGATGCAGATCCTCCCTCTCATGTACATCCCGGGGTTCAAAATCCTCATCCAAGGTCAAGAGGTCTTCCGCACCCCCGAATACCCGTCCCAGCCCCTCTGGTTCAACTGGGACGAGGCCAACGCCCGGGTGGAGCGGGCCATGCGAAAGGCCCTCACCGACTACTACGCCGACTACCTGAAGGAGGTGGCGAGGGTCCTCCTTACCCCGAGGCCCAGCACCCCCCAGGACCTCCTCTCCTTGCTTCCTAGGGACTTCAGGAGCCTGGGGAGTCCCAAGGCCTACCTCCCGGTGCCTTGGCAGGGCCACCTCCTCGGGGCGGGGGGCGTGGTGGCCCCGGTCTACACCCAGCTCTTCCCCACGGACCTCACCGCCCTCTGGGACCAGGTGCAGGCCATCTGGGACACCTACAAGGGGCTCATCGACCGGGCGGGGACGGAGGTGGAGAAGGCGTACCTCTACGTGCACTTCTACCGCTCGGCCAAGACCCTCTTTGACTCCCGGGCCTTCCTGGGCCTTCCAGGGGTGGACACCCTGAAGGGGAACCTGGAGAACCTGGTGAACGCCCCCTTGAGGGCCCTCACCGGGGCGATCCCCGTCCTCAAGGGGTGCGCGGGGGACCTGGACCGGGTGGTCTCGTGCGCGGCCACGGCCCTCATGACCGTGGACGAGGTGGTGAAGGCCAAGGGGGAGGTGGAAAAGCTCACCGGGGGCAAGCCCCAGGATGAGCCCCTGAAGGCGAAGGAGGCCCCGGGCCTCTGGAAGTTCGAGGAGGCCAAGCGCTGGCTTCCTCCCTCGTCCCTCCCCGTCTACGAGGCCTTCGGCTACGCCACCTTCTTCCAGGCCACGAACTTCCTGGAGGCCACCACGGTCCCCGACATCCGCAATGTGGACCTCTCCCAGGTGAACCTGGGGAACTGGATGGGGTGGGCCTGGAGCCAGCTCTCCCGCCTGGTGGTCTACTGGCACGTGCCCCTCACCATCGACATCCGGGTGGAATACTGCCCCCCTTGCGTCATCGCCTACCCCTCGCTTCCCCTGGAAGGCCCCGTCCAGCCCCTGGGAGTCCCGCCCTACGTGCTTCCCTTCGCCCTGGAGCGGACGCATTGGCGCTGGGTCTCCGTGCCCGAGGGGTACGAGGTGCCGGGGGTGCGGGGAGCCCCCTACACCCTGGTCTCGGACCTTTCGGCCTACGCCCTGGACCTGAGGGCGCTCTATCGGCCCCTCCTCGGGAGGTGAAGATGCGGAAAGCGTTCTTGACCCTTTTGGTAGCCCTTACCCCGGCCCTGGCCCAGTTCGACTGGCTCTCCAACCTGGACTGGGGCGGGATCAGCAACAACCTGAACAAGGTCAGCCAGGTCCTCTCGTGCGACCCCAGTAGTCTCGCCCAACTGGATTTCTCCCAGCCCTCCTTGGTCCTCCGGGGGGTGTACCGGGTGACGAAGTGCGTCCTGTGCACCACCCTCAAGATGTGCGGCCTCCCGGACGACATGCTCTACCCCGCCTCCTGGGGGGAGATTCAGGGGGCCCTCGCCCGGGGCCAGGAGGTGATGGTGGTGGGCTCGGGGGCCGGGGTGGAGGCTTTGGCCCGCTACCTCGGGCTCATCCTGCACGGAGGGGGGTGCCAGAACATCTCCTACGGGGGGGTGCCCATCTACACCTGCCCGCCGGAGGGGATACGGATTCCTAAAGCGTACATCGTCACGGACGGGAAGACGGCGAGAAAGCTGGAGGCGGAGCTGAAGGAGGCGGTGAAGGAAGGCCTCCTCAAGGTGGTGGCCGTGGGGGGTGAGCGGGACGCCCCGGAGATCTCCGGGGTCATCCTGGGGCTTCCCATCCTGTGGGCCGGGGGGAAGGGGTACCTCTTCGCCCCCGGGTACAGCACCCCCGACCGGTGGCTCTGGCTCACCCCGGACGGCCCGGTCTCGGGCAAGGTGGCCCTGGTGATGCGCCTGGCCACGAGCTACGTGGTGAGCGCCTCGAGGAGGCAGGAGGAGGTGAAGTGACTTGGGGGCTTCGCCCCACGGGAGAAGGCGTATGCGGACGGATCTCGCGGAGTTCTGGCGGATCGTGGAGGAGGCTAGTGTGGTGAAGGTGGACGGTACCGGGCAATACTACCTGGTGCGCCATCCCGAGCTCGGGTGGCGGCTCTACCAGCGGGGGATTGAGGCGGCCTTTCTCCTCGCCGAGGGGGAGGAGGCGCTTTTCTGGGCCCCGGAGTTCCGGGTGCCGTTGCCGGAGGTGGCGTGATGGCGTGCCCCATGTGCGGCGGAACGGGGCGCATCACGATCCGCCTCCCCGATGGCCGGGAGCTGGAGACGGCCTGCCTGGAGTGCCTGGACCGGGAGGCGGAGGACTTTGAGGAGGAGGAAGATGAAGAGGGCGTCTTCGTTCCCTGGGAAGTGCTGGACCTCCTCATGGAGCGCGAGGACGATGAGGGGTACTGGATCCCCTAGGGCCCTTCTCTTCGCCCTCGCCCTCCTCCTCCCCGCCCTGGCCCAGGGCTTACCCCAGGTGCGGGAGCTCTCCGAGCGGGAGCTCTACTGGTTCCTGGCGAACCGGACCCAGGAGGTGGTGGCCGTGGGGCTTCCCCCGGCCTCCCTGGGGGAGGCCCTGAAGGAGAAGCGCCTCACCCTGGTCCTGGGGCGGGAGGCGCCTCCTCCCTGGGCCCGGGGGGCGAAGGTGGTGCGCCTCGGGGGGACGCCCATGGCCGGGTGGTTCCTCCTGGCGGACGGACGGTTCTTCGTGGCCCCCAAGGGGGCGGCCTTCGTGGTGGTGGAAAGCCCGGAGGTGGTGGCGGTTCTCCGGGGGTACTTCGCTGTGGCTTGGGGGAAGTAAATGCGGGTTCTCCGGTTTGACGGAAGCCAGAAGCGGCGGGTCTACGAGACGCCCATGGGGGACGGGTGGGTCCAGGAGTGGCCCACGGGGCGGTGCCGGGCCTGGTGGGAGGGCCCCGGAGGGGAGCGGGAGGACCTCGGGGACTTCCCCAGCCTGGAGGAGGCCTACGAGGCCCTCGAGGCGGCCTTCGCCCGGCGGGTAGCGGAGGCGGGCTTGGATGAGGAGGACCTGGAACCTCCTTTTTAGCCTGCTCCTTTTGACGGGGTGCGCCCTCGAGGCCCCCCTCCTTCGGCTCTCCCTGGGCCAGGAGGAGGTGCGGGCTCGGGAGGGGGAGACGGCCATCCTCCCGGTGCGGGTGGAGGCGAGGGGGCTCAGGGCCCGCCTCTTCGTGGAGGGCCTTCCCCCGGGGATGACCCCTCCTCCCCTGGAGGTGGAGGGTAAGAGGGAGCTCTCCCTCGCCATCCCCGCCCGGGAGGCCGGGACCTGGGAGGCCCGGGTGGTGGCCGAGGGCGGGGGGATGCGGCGGGAGGCCCCCTTCCGCCTGGTGGTGGAGGGGGCTTCCTCCTTGGACCTCTACCTGGAGGGCACGGTCTACGTGGGCGGGGAAGGGGTCGCGCCCCAGACCCAGGCCGCCACGGACCGGATGGCCTACTGCCCCCAGGGGTGCCCGGGGAGGCCCCTGGGCGGGGGATGGTACCGGGTGGAGGGCCTGGGAGGCCAGGCCCTGGGCGGGCTGAGCCTGCCCGACCGCCCCCTCCGGGCCCAGGGGGGCGAGGCCGAGCCCCTCTTCCCCGAGGAGTGGAACCTCCCCCTGGCCCGCTTCCCCGAGGCCTGGGCCGAGGCCACGGGGGAGGGGGTGGTGGTGGCGGTGGTGGACACCGGGGTCCTCCCCGGCCACCCCGACCTCGAGGGCGTCCTCCTTCCGGGGCTGGACCTCGTGGACGGGGACACCGACCCCACGGAGCCCAGCACGGGAAGCCCCCTCCAGACCTTCCACGGAAGCCACGTCTCCGGGGTCCTGGCGGCGGCCTGGAACGGGGTGGGGATGGCGGGGGCCTCCCAGGCCCACATCCTCCCCATCCGCCTCCTCACCCCCGAGGGGACGGGGCGGGAGAGCGACCTCCTCCTCGCCCTCCGGTGGGCGGCGGGGATCCCCGTGCCGGGGCTTCCCCCAAACCCCCACCCGGCCCGGGTGGTGAACCTCTCCCTGAGCGGGGAAGGCCCCTGTTCCCCCGCTTTGCAAGAGGCCCTGGACGAGGTGAGGGCCCGGGGCGTCCTGGTGGTGGCGGCGGCGGGGAACTACGGGCGGGACTTCCGGGACTACTTCCCCGGGAACTGCCGGGGGGTCCTCACCGTGGGGGCGGTGGGCCCTGAGGGGAGGCTCGCCTCCTACTCCAACCGCTCCGCCCCCCTCCTCGCCCCCGGGGGAAGCGGGGACCAGGGGGTCCTGGGCCCCACCCTGGGGGGACACCGCCTCCTCCAGGGGACGAGCCAGGCGGCCCCCCACGTCTCGGGGGCCCTGGCCCTCCTTCGCTCCCGGGGGGCGGCCTCCCCTGAGGCCCTGGAGGGGGCGCTCCTCGCGGGGAGCAGGTCCACGCCGGAGGGGAGGCTTTTAGACGCCTTCGCCGCCCTGAAGGCCCTGGAGGGGGGCGGGGTGGCCTTCCGGGTGGAGGGCCGCCTGGCCCTGAAGCCCGGGGAGGAGGGGAGCCTGGCCGTGGAGGTCCTAAGCCCCTACCCGGTCCCCGTGCGGGTGGCGGCGGAAGGGGGGCTTGCCGCCTACCTCGCCCCGAACCCCGCCCAGGGCACGGCCCACCTCCGGGTGCGGGCGCCCACGGGGACGGCCCCCGGGGCCTACCGGGTGCGCCTGGAAGGGGGTGGGGCTGAAGCCACGGCGGAGGTCCAGGTGGAGGCCCTTCCCGCCCGGGTGGTGCTCTCCGCTTGCTCCGAGGGGGGCGCTTGCCGGAGCCTCGCCCTGCCCTCGGAAGGGGGGCCTTTCCGGCTTGAAGGCCTCTCCCCCGGGACCTACCGCCTCCTCGCCTTCTTGGACCGGGACGGAGACGGGGCCCTGGACCCGGAGGAGCCCCGGGGGGAGGCGGAGGCCAGGCCCCCGGCCGCAGGAACCTGGCTACGGGTTCGCTGAGGGTAGACCCTCGTAGGAGCATGGCTCCATAGGCGGCTCTTGGGAGGCCCGGAGTGGTCGAGGTTCGCAGGGAACGGCCACCTTTTACGGTGGCCTCGACAGGCGAAGAAGCCCCCGGGGACACCCCGGGGGCTAAAGATCCCCTTTTACCAGTTGCAGCGTGGGTTGGTGACGAGCTTCAGCGGAACAGGAATGAACTGTGTTTGGGCGGGAGCCTTAGCGCCTCGGATGAGTTCGACTGCTTTCTCCACGGCAAACCGACCCATTTCGGCCGGTTGCTGAGCCACGGTAGCGGCCATTTCGCAGGCCTCTACCGCCTTCACAGCGTCGGGAGTAGCGTCGAAGCCCACCACGGGGATCTTGCGGCCGCTGGCCTTGATGGCCTGGAGGGCTCCCAGGGCCATCTCGTCGTTGTGAGCGAAGACAGCGTCGATATCCCGCTGGGCTTGGAGAATATTTTCCATCACCGAAAGCCCCTGGGCCCGGTCAAAGTTGGCTGTCTGCCGGGCCACCACCGTCACCCCCGGGCATTTCTCCTTGAGGTAAGCGTTGAAGCCTTGGCCCCGGTCCCGGGCCGCCGAGGTTCCGGGGATGCCCTCCAGCTCCACCACCTTACCGCGGCCCTTAAGGAGGTTGCAGATGAACTCTGCAGCCATACGCCCTCCAGCGACGTTATCCGAGGCGATGTGGTAAGCGACCTTTCCGCCCGAGGCTGCCCGGTCTACGGTGATAACGGGGATTCCTGCCTGGTTGGCCCGTTGGATGGCCGGGACCACAGCGGCGCTATCCGTGGGGTTGACCAAGAGGACCCGTACCCGGCGCTGGATGAGGTCTTCTATGTCGGCCACCTGCTTGTCCACCCGGTCTTGGGCGTCCAGAACCACCAGCTGGATTCCTGCCTTCTGGGCCGCCTGCAGCGCTCCATCCCTAAGGGCTACGAAGAAGGGGTTGTTAAGGGTGGAAAGGGAGAGCCCTACTACAGCCCCTTGGGCTAGAGCTGCAGCCGAAGCCAAAATCCAGATCGCCAACCCGAAAACCCCGACCTTCCTTGCCATCTTCCTCACCTCCTTCTAACCAGCCGATCCACCAAGAGGGCGAGGACGATGACCACCCCCTTGGCGATCAACTGGTAAAAGGCCGACACATTAAGAAGGTTCATCCCGTTGTTGAGCACACCGATGATCAAGGCCCCCAAGAAGGTCCCCCAGGCTGTTCCCCTACCCCCCGCTAGAGAGGTTCCCCCGACCACTGCGGCCGCGATGGCATCCAGCTCAAATCCGGTTCCTGCCGTGGGTTGGGCAGAGTTAAGCCGGCCGGTGAGCACAAGGGCGGCGAGGCCTGCGGCCAGCCCTGAGTAGGCATAGGCGAAGACCTTAATAGGGGCTACGGGTACCCCCGAAAGCCGAGCCGCCTCCTCGTTGCCCCCAATGGCGTAGAGGTACCGCCCCCAGGCGGTGTAACGGAGGAGGAAGTGGGTAAGTAAGAGGAAGAGAAGCATGGCCATCACGGGCACCGGCATTCCCAGAACCGTGCCGTTGCCTAGGAAGAGAAAGGGCTCAGGGAGGCCGGTGATAGGCCTGCCGTCGGTGTAGACCAGGGTGAGCCCCCGGAAAGCGGTGAGGCCAGCTAGGGTCACGATGAAGGGAGGTAGACCCGCATAGGCCACAAGGAGGCCTTGGAGGACCCCCAGGGCGATGGCAACTCCGATCCCCAGCCCCATGGCCAGGACCGGGGAAAGGCCGGCGATGGCGAGACCCGCGGCCATGGCCCCGGCTAGGGCCAGGAGGGAACCCACCGAGAGGTCGATCCCTCCCTTGAGGATGACCACGGTCATGCCTAGGGCCAGGATGGCGTTGATGGAAACTTGCCGCAGGATGTTCAGTAAATTGGAGGGCGTGAGAAAGTAAGGAGAGAGAAGGCTAAGAACCAGCACCAGAATCCCCAGGGCCCAAACGAGCCCGTACCGGGCAAGGAACTCAGGCCTGAGCCGTGCCCACAACATGGGCCACCACCTCCTCGCGGCAGTACGGGGGGTGAAACTCGGCCACAACCCGGCCTTTTCGGAAGACGAAGATCCGGTGGCAGAGGAGGAGAAGCTCCTCCGTATCCCCACTGGAAACGATCTGGGCTACACCCTCCCGGGCCCACGTGGCCAATAGGGCGTAGATCTCCTGACGGGCGGCCACGTCCACGCCCCGGGTGGGTTCCGCCAAGAGAAGAAGGCGGGGCCTTGTGGCCAAAGCCTTGGCCAAAACCAGCTTTTGCTGGTTGCCCCCGGAAAAAGTGCCGGCAGGCCGTTCGGGGTCCTGAGGCCGGATCCCCAGGGCCTGGAACCATTGCCGGGCTAAGGCCGCCTCTCTTGAGGCGGAAACCACCCCTCCGAAGGAGAGCTCCCGCAATACTGGCAAGCTGATGTTGGCCCGGGCGCTCAGGCCCAGGATAAGGCCTTGGGCCTTTCGGTCGGCGGGTACCAGGAAGACCCCTCTTCGTATGGCCTCCAAGGGGGAGCGGAGGGGCTCACCGTTTACTCTTCCTTCCCCTTCAAGCCCAAAGAGGATCTCCACCACTGCGCTCCGCCCGGAGCCCACGACGCCCGCGAGCCCCAAGATTTCTCCCGGACGCAAGTCGAACGCCAAAGGTTCGAGGCCTCCTCCCCGGACCTCCAGATGGAGGGGTGGGTGGGCCTTGGGGGACGGGAGGTCCAAACGACCGGCTTCCCGTTTTCCCACCATGAGTTCCACCAAGGCCTCCGGCTTTAGACCTGAAAGGGGGAGGGTGGCCACTCGCTGCCCGTCCCGTAGAACGGTCACCCGGTCGGCCAAGTGAAAGACCTCTTCCAACCGGTGGCTGATCCACACGATGCCGAGGCCGCGGTTCCGTAGCTCCTTCACCAACTGGAAAAGCCGCTCGGCCTCCCGAGCGCTTAGGGCGGCCGTGGCCTCGTCGAACACCAGGATGCGGGCTTCTTGGCTCAGGGCCTGGGCCACCGCTACCAGAGTCTGCTGCCCTACCTCCAAGACCCCCACGGGAACCTCAGGGGTAAATCCAAGGTCCAGTTCTTCAAGAAGAATTCGGGCCCTAGTGTATAGCCTTTTCCGGTCCACAAAGAGAGGTAAGCGGCCGAGAGAGAGGTTTTCTGCTACGGAGAGGTTGGGGGCCAGGTTGAGTTCTTGATAGACCATAACGATTCCCTGCCGCCGCGCCTCCTGAACGCTCCCTAGGCGGAGGCGGCGTCCGGAAAGCCACACCTCTCCCCCGTCTGGAGCCAAGGCTCCGGAGAGGATCTTCATAAGGGTGGATTTCCCGGCTCCGTTTTCCCCTACGAGGGCGTGGATCTCCCCGGCTTCTACAGCGAAGTCCACCCCCTTGAGGGCCTCCACACCCCCGAAGCGTTTGCGGATTCCCCGCATCTCCAAGAGGGCCATCAGAAAACCACCCCTGCCCGGAGGATGAGGTTGGCGTAGGGGGTAAACTCCCCCGTGCGCACCACCGCTTTGGCCCGGGCCACAAGCCCCTTAAATTCCTCATGAGGAACGTAGGCCACCTCAAGACCCGGGAGCCCCTGGAGAGTTTCCTCCAAATGGTGGTAAAGCTCTGAGCTTTTCTCCCGGATCTCCTGGGCCAGGACAGCCCCTTCTACCTCGATCTCTTGCAGGAGCACCCGTACCACGTCCAGGAAAGGGGGCCTTCCCGGCGCATAGGCCAGGTCGATGCGCAATGGCCCTGGGGGAATGGGCAGACCCGCGTCTGCCACCACGAGGAGATCCCCGTGGCCGAGGGAAGCCACCACCTGGGCCAAGAGGGGATGGAGGACGCCACCTTTCTTCATCCGTTACCTCCCAAACAAAAGGGCTTCTACCTCGTCGCGGAAGGGTAGGGAGGGCTGGGCTCCCGGCCGGGTGGTGGCCAAGGCTCCTGCGGCGTTGGCGAAGCGCAACGCAGCCCGCATGTTTTGCCCCTCGGCTAGGCCTAGGGCCAGGGCCCCAGCAAAGGCATCCCCGGCCGCCGTGGTGTCTACTGCCCGGACGGGGAAGGCCGGGAAGTGGCCCTCCTCCGTCCCTGACCAGACCGCTCCCTGAGCCCCTAGCGTGAGGACCACCTGGGCCTGGGGTGCACGACCCCGGAGCTGGCGGGCTAAAGCTAAGGCCTCCTCTGGGGTACGGGGCGGGGAGGCCTCTGCCAACTGGGCCGCCTCTACCTCGTTGACCAGGAGTAGGTCCACGCTTTGAAGGATCTCCGACGGTAAGGCATGGGCTGGGGCGGCGTTGAGAAGAATTCGGGCCCCGGCCTTCCGACCTAGGGCCGCCGCCCGGACTACGGTCTCGAGGGGGATCTCCAGCTGCAGGAGGACCACCCCGACCCCCTGGAAGGCCGTTGCAGGGAGGTCCTCCGGGACCAGGCGAGCGTTGGCTCCCGGAGCCACGGCGATCTGGTTCTGCCCCTCGGGATCCACCAGGATAAAGGCGGTTCCACTGGGGCCCGGCGTCTCCAAAACCCAGGCGACGTCCACGCCCTCTTGAGCAAGCCCGCTCTTCAAGGCTTGACCAAAGGGATCTTCTCCCACCCGGCCGAGCATGCGGACCTTTCCTCCCAACCGGGCTATGGCCACTGCCTGATTGGCCCCTTTGCCCCCGGGGTGGGTTTGGTAGTCTTCCCCGAGCACCGTCTCCCCTGGGCGAGGCAGGCGCTTCACCCGCAGGACCAGGTCCATGTTCAGGCTCCCTACCACCAGGATCATCGCCTCACCTCCCGGGTAGAACCCCGAGGGACCAGGGTCACAGGCACGACGATTTGCACCGCTTCTCCTTCCGGCTCCTGGAGGCGGCGGAGGAGGAGGGCTACAGCCGCCTCGGCCATCTCCTTCACCGGCTGGCGGACGGTGGTGAGGGGGGGGTGGGCCAGTGTGGCCCAAGGGATGTCGTCGTACCCAATAAGGGAAACCTCCTCAGGCACCCGGACCCCTGCTTCTCGCAGGACCTCGAGGGCCGCCAGAGCAATCACATCGTTGGCTGCCACCACGAGGGTGACTTCTTCCCGAACCGCCCGCAACCGGGCCCGGGCCTTGGGGCTTAGCTCCAGGCTAAAGGGAACCTCCTCTTCCCAGACCACCTCCAGACCACCTACCTTGGCCTCGGCTAAAAACCCTTCCCGACGCAGGCGAGCGCTGCGCAGGCTTTGCGGACCCGACAGGAGCCCTACCCGTCGGTGGCCCATGGCCAGGGCGTGGCGGGCCTGGAGTTGGCCTCCGAGAAAGTGGTCCGCCTCCACCCCGTCGGTTCCTTCTGCGGTCCGGTCTACCAGCACCACAGGGAAGGGAGGGGGTACATAGTCCCCTACGGGTACCCAGATGGCCCCCGCCACCTGTTCCTCGGCAAGGCGACTTAGACCTTCCTCCTCTACCGTTTTGTCTTCCAAAGAATCCACTAAGGTGAGGGCGTACCCGGCTTTACGGGCGGCCAACCCGATGGCTTGGGCCAGGCCGGGAAAAAAAGGGTTGGTGAGGTCAGGCAGAACCAGGCCTAGGATGTGGCTTTGCCCGCGACGGAGGGCCTGGGCCGGGCGGTTCAGGCGGTACTCCAGGGTCTCTACCGCCGCCCACACTCGATCCGCCACTTCGGGACGCACGCGCTTGGTTCCATTTAGCACATGGGAAACCGTGGTGTGGGAAACCCCGGCTAGCTTGGCCACATCCCGTAAAGTGGGCATAGTTTAACGTTCAACCTCCTGTTTAAAGGCAGCTTAGCACTCCTTTTGGGAAAGGTCAAGCTTAGGGGCTTGCCTTGCAAAGCCCAGGCTCTCTGGTGTATATCGCCCTCCCGATGGGCAAGCGCGGCTTTGTTCGCCGGGAGGCAAGCCCCAAGGAGGTCCTGGTCAGGAGTTTTCACCCTACTTCTCACCCCCCTTCCCGAGCTTCCTCCTTGGGGGCGAGGTGGCTTTTATCTCGGTCAGTAGCCTCTCCTCAGCCACCCTCTGCGCGTGGCGCCACGCCATCCCCGGAAAGGCCAGCCGCACCTCCCTCATCGCGCGAAAAGCCCGCACCACCAGCTCCGCATGCATGAGCTGCGCCGCAAATGCACGCGCCTGGCTCCTCCCCTGCCCCAGGTTCTGCTTGTAGAGCCTATGCACCACCTCCGCCTTCCAGCGGCAAAACCACGCCTCCAGCACCTCCTGCACACCCCCAGCCAGGGTGGAGACCAGGGCAAAGCCCCGCCACCCCGCCCCACGCCCCACCCAGACCAGCACCAGGTCCACCCACCCCACCTGGGGCCACTCCACCCGCACCCGCTTGGCGTAGGCCCCAAAGCGCCGGTAGTACCGGGCCCTCCCGGGAGGGTAGGCCTGAAGGAGCTCCCCCACCGAAAGGCTCTCCTCTTCCAGAAAGGCCCGATGGAGGGCGGCCACCCGCCGATCGTCCTCTACGATGAGGGCCCGGGCAGGCTTAACCAGAAAACCGTCCACCTCTCCTTTCTATGGTAGCCCACCTCGCCCCCCAGGGCCCGCGCCTGCGCCCGGGCCAAGGCGAGGCCGTAGCCCCGCCCCGCGCCCCGGCCGCTCGCCCCGGGGAGGAAAGGGGTCTCCCTCCCCTCGGGAAGGCCCGGCCCGTCGTCCAGAACCTCCACCTTAAGGCCTTCCTCCTCCAGGAAGCGGAGACCCACCTTGCTTTGGGCCGCCTCGAGGGCGTTCTCCAGCAGGTGGCCGAGGATGCTCGCCAGGCTCTCCCCTATGGAGGCGTAGCGGGCGGGGAGTCTCCCTTCAAGGCGGAAGCCTAGGCCCCGCTCCCTGGCCCGGCGCAGCTTGCCGAGCAGAAGGGCGGCCACCAAGGGCACCTCTATTCCGCGGAGAAGGCTTTCCAGCGCCTTCTCGGCGGCGAGCTCTCCTTGCACGAGGCGCAGGGCTTCTTCCACCTGCCCGAGTTCCAGGAGCCCGCCGATGACATGGAGGAGGTTTTGGAACTCATGGGCCTGGGCCCTAAGGAGCTCCAGGTGGCGCCGGCTTTGGGTGAGCTCCTGCGCCTGGCGGAGGAGCTCTGCCTGCTCCTGGAAGAGGGCGATCCGCCGGTCCCCAAACCCCAGAAGCCGCACCCGGTCCGGGCGGCCTGTGGGCAGGGGCAGGTAGGCCTCGCCCTCCTCGAGGCGGTCCGCCAAGGCGGGCCACACCCGCCGCAAGGGGAGAGGGGGCAGGGCTCCTGGGGGGAGGCCCAGGAGGGCCAGCCCCTTGGGGTTGAGGAGGTGGCTCCCCATCTGGGGGGTTTCTGGGGGCGGGGCGGTGGGGTAAGCCCCGCTCCCTCGGCTTCCCCTCTTTAATCCCTGCTTTCACTTTTTCCTCCCCCACCCCCCAAACCCGAGCCTTCCAACTCTCATGAGGAGGGGTCAAAGCGTCGGGAATGGTGCGGAGAAGGGAATAGAGAAGGAGAGGAGGAGGAAGCGAAGGGAAGGAGCGGGGTGGGGTTGGGTTGTGGTTGAGGGGGGGGTGATAAGATGGTAGTGAGGATGAGAGAAGGGCTTGGGCTGGAGGTGTGGGACCACCCCGAGGAGAGGAGGCGGGTGGTGGGAGAGGCGTTGGCGCGCTGGGACGAGGCGCTCCTCAAGGAGGCCCTCTGGGCCTACCTGGTGCGGCACCGCAAAAAGCCCGACCGGGTGGCCCCCCATTACGTGGGCTACTTCGTCCGCTGGCTCGCCCTAAAGGGGAGGCGGTGGCCCCATCTGGAGCCCGAGGACCCCAAGGCCTTCCTCCTGGAAGCCAAGGAGAAGGGCTTCCCCGGAGGGGAAAGGGGGCCCCTCGCCTGGAGCACCGTGGAACGGGCCCGGGCGAGCCTCAGGCACCTCTTCCCCTTCCTGGACTGGGCCGGGCATCCCATGCCCCCACACGTCCGCCTCCCCTCCCGCCAGGAGCTCCCCGTGGTGGCCCCCTCTCGGGCCATGCCCGAGGAGGCCTACCAGGACCTCCTGGAAAAGGCGGAGGCCTACCCCCTGGCCTACTGGCGTCCCCTCCTCAAGGTCCTCCTGGTCCTCCTGGGGGAGGTGGGCCTCACGGTGAAGGAGGTGGCGGACCTCTGGAAGGAGGACGTGCGGGAGAAGAGCCTACTGGTGCGGGGGACCAAGCTCCGGGAGGTCCCCCTCTCCCCCTTCGCCCGGGAGGTCCTCTCGGACTGGCTCCCCCAGAGGGAGTTCCTGGCGGGGCACCAACCCCTCCCCTACCCCCATCTCCTCCTCAAGCCCGCCCCCGGGAAGAACCGGGGGAAGCCCCTGGGCCTGGAGGAGGCCAAGTGGATCCTCACCGAGTTCGCCGACTTCGCCGGGGTGAAGGCGGAGGGGAAGAGGCGGGCCGACCTCGCCCTCCCCTTGCGCTGGCGGGCCATCCGCAGGTTCCTCAAGGAGGGCCACCCCAGGGAGAAGGTGGCCTACTGGACCGGGATGAAAAGCCTCGTGGTGCCGGAGTGGGGGGAGGAGGGGTGAGGGGTGGGGGAGATCCTCACCCGCAACTCTCCCCCACCCCCGCCGAGCCAGCTAGCGCAGAGTCGGGAACTTTGCCTTGTTGAAGCTGTACCGCTCTACCCCCCGTCCCCGAGAAATGAGGACGTCAAAGGACTCGGCCCGGGTGACCGCCGCCCGCAGGTTGCCAGGGAGGCTGTTGTAGTTGGTGGACAGGACGAAGTAGCCATCGTAAACCGATGGCTTGGAGTTGCTCTGCGGGATACTCAGGACACCCTTACTCCACTTATTTAGGGTCGCCGGAAGCCTGCCAAGCTCTTTGCCTTCGGCATCATAGAAAACCATTGAGATCCCCTGGAAGAGAGCGTCAGGGTCGCTATAGCTCTTAAGCCGGGGATCAAACACGTAGAGCAGAACGTCCAAAACGGGAATCACTTCCGGCTTTGCCTCGGTCTTCTGGGCGTAGGCCTTGCACACGTTATAGACACTTCCCCAGGAGCTTTGGAAGGTCACATCCCCGTTGGCCCCGCTGACCGTGGCCTCGCCTGGGTTAGATTCCTTGGAACCCGCCATCCCGGCGGCGTACCCAGCATCGCACGCCTCCTTGCGGGCCTCTTCGCTGGGCGAGAACAGGGGGTACGCCCAGCCAGCCACCACGGGTTGGGAGGGCGTGGGTTCCGTCCTACCGGGCTGGGTAGCCGAGCCCCCGCCCAGGGCCTCGGAGCCCGAGGTCATGGTGGGAGCGCAAGCCCCCAAAGCCAGCAAGAGGGCCAACAAGAGGGAAGACCGCCACATTCGTCCACTTTTTCCAAGCATCATACCTCTTCCATAGTAGCACAGGTTGCCACGCCTGGGCCCAAGAGGTCGTGTCAAGAGTTATGTGTAGTTATGTGTAAGAGTCTGTGTACGGGGGGCATACCGCTCCTGAAGCATCTTCTC